>NZ_JAGGDL010000017.1:0-82818 GCF_017653575.1 Pseudoalteromonas sp. K222D | reverse complement strand
GTTACCAACAAGGCGTCATGAGCGCAGCTTTCCACGATGTGTGAAAAAGAAACCATCTAAATATCCCTATAAAAAAAAGCCAGTCAGTGTTAACTGACTGGCATTACTCATTTTAGAGCCGTTTTTTTAATAAATTAGAAGAATTAACAGTTAGTTTCTTCTGCATTTACACCTTCTTTTACTTCTTCACATGCATCTTCAACTTTGTTTTGCACGTCAGTTACTGCTTCGTCAATACGTTCACCAGCATCTTCTGCGTGGTTATCTTCACAGCCCATAATAAATAAACTTGCGAATAGGCCAATTAGTGCTGCTCTTAAAGTTGTCGAATTCATAATGTAATTCCTTGTAAATTTTGATTTAAATGATTTTTAATTAGTTTAAAACTTTAGTTTGTTACCTAGGGCTTTTTGCCACGTAGGGCACCCGATACTAAAGATATAACTAAAAGTATTAAAAATATAAAAAATATAATTTTTGCAATACCCGCTGCGGCGCCTGCTATACCACCAAAACCTAACACTGCAGCAATTAAAGCAATTACTAAAAAAGTGATTGTCCAGCGTAACATTGTATTCTCCTTGGTTTATCAAATTTGCTCAATGGATATGATGCGAGTTACGTGCCATTGTTTTTTTGCTTTTAAATCAATGGTTTGATTTTGTTTGTGTTATTTCAGCGTGCACTCAATGGTAAGTTTTACGCTTTGCTATGTAATTTATTCATACTGATACAAGTGATTATGGATGTTAGTTTTTTATAAGAGAAGTTAGCGCATATTGATTTTTAGAATTGAGTTTAAGAGCTATTAAATTGCAGTTCGAGACTTGCGAGCATAGCGGGCTTAATAACAGCGGCTATTTAAATGGTTGAATAATTAACAAATATATTTGGTAAGACCAATTGCCAGTGGTGAAATTACTTTATGCTAATAGAACTGTTAACGCTTTACTTTAAGTGCATTATTAACGGTTTTTAGGTCGCCTATATAACTTTTATTTATATTCACTATTTTTATTATCTATGTAATAGCGCGTATCTAGTCCTTTTTGTAGTGTTAAGTTAATTAATAGCATGTTAGTTTTGTTTAAATTGGTTTTACCAATTTACAGGCTATAGACAAAACACTGTTTTTTGTTATTATTCGGTGAATAATTATTTACGTAAAATGATTTTTTATTTTGATTTCGGTATAAGTTTTATAGGAGAGGAAAATGGATATCGCTGCTTTACTTACAACAGCAAGCAACTTAATGCTAACCGGTATGGTGGGGGTGTTTGTGTTTCTGTCATTATTAATTACCTGCGTTACGGTTATGTCTAAGCTGGTATCTCGCTTTGCAGAGCCTGAGCTTGCAATGCCTGCCAGAACACCGTCTTTTAAATCACAAGGTGTGCCTAATGAGCACATCGCCGCAATTAGTGCTGCCATTGCTCAGTACAAAACAAACAATAATTAAAGGAGCACTTAAATGGCTAAATTAAAATTAACAGAACTGGTACTACGTGATGCGCATCAATCATTGTTAGCAACTCGTATGCGCCTTGACGATATGCTACCGATTGCAAAAAAGCTTGATGATGCAGGTTATTGGTCTATTGAGTCGTGGGGTGGAGCTACGTTTGATTCGTGTATTCGTTATTTAGGTGAAGATCCTTGGGAGCGTATTCGCGCACTAAAAAAAGCGATGCCAAATACTAAACAGCAAATGCTATTACGCGGTCAAAATTTATTAGGTTACCGCCATTATGCTGACGATGTAGTAGAAAAATTTGTAGAGCGTGCCCATAAAAATGGCGTTGATGTATTTCGTATATTTGATGCAATGAACGATGTACGTAATCTTGAAACGGCAATTAAAGCGGCTATAAAAGTAGGCGCACATGCCCAAGGGACTATTTCTTATACAGTAAGCCCTGTTCATACGCTTGATATGTGGTTAACGCTAGCTAAGCAGTTGGAAGATTTAGGCTGTCATTCAATTTGTATTAAAGATATGGCGGGTTTATTAAAGCCGTACGATGCTGAAAAACTAATTAAAGCACTAAAAGAAACTGTATCTATTCCAATTGCAATGCAGTGCCACGCCACAACAGGTTTAAGTACTGCGACTTATCAAAAAGCGATTGATGCAGGCATTGATATGCTTGATACCGCAATTTCATCTATGAGTATGACTTACGGACACACCGCAACTGAAACTATTGTATCGATAGTTGAAGGGACTGAGCGTGATACTGAGCTTGATTTAAATCACCTAGAAGAAATTGCTGCTTACTTTAGAGATGTACGTAAAAAATACGCGGCATTTGAAGGTAGCTTAAAAGGGGTTGATGGCCGTATTTTACTCGCGCAAGTACCTGGTGGCATGTTAACTAACATGGAAAACCAGCTTAAAGAGCAAGGCGCAGCAGATAAGCTTAATGAAGTTTTACTTGAGATCCCACGTGTACGTGAAGATCTTGGCTTTTTACCGCTTGTTACACCAACGTCGCAAATTGTAGGCACTCAAGCGGTACTTAATGTACTAACGGGTGAGCGCTATAAAACAATTACTAAAGAAACAGCTGGCGTATTAAAAGGTGAATATGGCCTAACACCAGCACCTATGAATAAAGAGCTACAAGAGCGTGTGCTTGATGGAGCAGAGGTAATTACTTGTCGTCCTGCAGATAATATTGCACCTGAGCTTGCAACGCTTGAGGCTGAATTATTAAAAGAAGTACAAGAGCAAGGTTTAACTCTTGCTGATGAGCAAATTGATGACGTACTAACGTATGCATTATTCCCACAGGTTGGTTTGAAGTTTATTAAAAACCGTAACAACCCAGATGCATTTGAGCCAGTTCCTTGTGTTGAAGATAAAAGTAATAAAGCTCCCTCTAAATCAGCTTCAAATAACAACAGCGTTAAAGCTGAGCAATACAGCGTAAAAGTAGACGGTAAGGTTTACGACGTTGTTGTAGCTCAAGGCGGCGAGCTTAAAGAAGTTACATTAAAAGACTCAGAACATATTCCTCAGTCTGCTTCGGTTGCATCAGGCGAAACACTTAACGCCCCTTTAGCCGGTAATATTTTTAAGATAAAGGTAAAAGCAGGGCAAGTTGTGAATGAAGGTGATGTAGTGATTATTATGGAAGCCATGAAAATGGAAACTGAAATACGCGCTACGCACACCGGAACAATTGCTGAAGTGTTAGTTGGTGAAGGCGATGCTGTAACTACCGGCGACGCTATGATTGCATTAGCTTAGGAGTAAATAGAGGATGGATGGTATTTTAAACCTCTGGCATGCCACAGGCATTGCTAACTTTACATTTCCAGCGTTGATTATGATTGCGGTAGGCTGTTTATTATTGTTTTTGGCAATAGCCAAAAAATTTGAGCCCCTATTATTATTACCTATCGGCTTTGGTGCAATATTAACTAATATTCCGGTGGCTGGTTTATCCGACCCCGGCGGCTTACTGCATTATGTGTATTACGTAGGTATTGATACGGGGATTTTTCCACTATTAATATTTATGGGAGTAGGCGCGTTAACTGATTTTAGTGCGCTAATTGCTAACCCTCGTATGTTGCTATTAGGTGCGGCTGCACAGTTTGGTATTTTTGCGACTTTGTTTGGCGCTATTTTACTTAACTATGTACCTGGTTTTGAATTTAGCCTGCAAGATGCGTCGGCTATTGCGATAATTGGTGGAGCTGATGGCCCAACCGCTATATTTTTAGCCTCTAAACTGGCACCCGACTTGTTAGGTGCGATTGCGGTAGCTGCTTATTCGTATATGGCATTAGTGCCAATTATTCAGCCGCCAATTATGCGCGCATTAACCACGGTTGAAGAGCGCCAAATAAAAATGCCAGAGCTGCGTAAAGTATCTAAAAAAGAGAAAATTATTTTTCCATTAATGGTACTTAGCTTAACGGCTATGTTTTTACCGGCAGCTATACCGCTGGTAGGTATGTTTTGTTTAGGTAACTTAATGCGAGAGTCGGGTGTTGTTGATAGATTAAGTAACAGTGCTCAAAACGAAATCATCAATGTTACAACTATATTTTTAGGTTTAGCTGTAGGCTCAAAGCTTGCTGCAGATAAGTTTTTAACTGTTGAGACGATTGGTATTTTAGTGCTTGGCGCACTGGCTTTTGCAATTGGTACGGCATCTGGCGTATTTATGGCGAAAGGGTTAAATAAAATATCTAAAACGCCGATTAATCCATTAATAGGTGCTGCGGGAGTATCGGCTGTACCCATGGCGGCGCGCGTAGTAAATAAAGTAGGCCTTGAGAGCAATCCACATAACTTTTTACTTATGCATGCAATGGGGCCAAATGTTGCCGGAGTACTAGGCAGTGCAGTTGCAGCAGGTATTTTATTAGCACTTGTTGGCTAACATCAATTTTAAAATCCAACCGATTAGCGCAGTTTACTGCGCTTTTTTTATGCTTAATTTATAGGGATAGGTTTTTATCGACTGTTTTTGTTACAGTAAGCTACTTGTAATTAATTAAGGATAGCCGGCATGCATGACACTCCTTTGGCAAAATATTTACCTAATGTTAGCAAGCTCATATTTGGTTGTATGGGACTTGGGGGAGGCTGGAATAAAGACCCCTTAACTAATACTCATACCCAGCAGGCACATGTTTGTATAGATACAGCAATAGCCGGTGGCATTAATCTTTTTGATCACGCCGATATTTATACATTTGGCAAAGCTGAGCAGGTGTTTGGCCAAGTCCTTAAGCAGCGCCCAAAGCTGAGAGAGCAAATTTATATCCAGTCAAAGTGCGGAATTCGTTTTGCCGATGAGCAAGGGCCAAAGCGCTACGACTTATCAAAGCAATGGATTGAGCAATCAGTAGAGGGCTCTCTTAAGCGGTTAAATACTGATTATTTAGATGTACTTATGCTGCACAGACCCGACCCTTTGATACAAGTTGAAGAAGTAGCTCAGGTATTTAGTCGCTTAAAAGAAAGTGGCAAAGTACGTCATTTTGCGGTGTCTAATATGTCGCAGCAACAAATACAGTTTTTACAAACAGCCCTTGATATGCCCATAGTTGCCAACCAAATTGAAGCAAGCTTAAAGCAATCAGCCTGGGTTGATGAGGGGGTATATGTCGGTAACCGCGATGGCAAAGACATTAACTTTACTCCCGGCTTTATAGAATATTGCACCGAGCAGGAAATACAAATTCAAAGCTGGGGTAGCTTATGCCAAGGATTATATTCAGGAAAACAGCTGCAAAATGCATCACCAGCAGATATTAATACCGCTATATTAGTGGCTAAGTTAGCAGCACTTTATAGAACGTCTGCCGAGGCTATTGTATTGGCTTGGTTACTGCGCCATCCGGCATTAATTCAACCGGTAATAGGCACAACTAATGCTAAGCGACTGGCTGCATCGTGCAGCGCTGTAAATATAGAATTAACCCGAGAGCATTGGTATGCATTATATGTCAGCGCCAAAGGGCACGAGTTACCCTAATTTAGACCCCCACTTAAGGTATTACTATGAATATATACGTTATTTTAATTAGCTTGTTTGTCGCATTGTTAATATTAATTCCGTTATTAGAAAAGTATCAAAGTAAAATAGGCTTAGATGGCGCTAAAAAATACAGTAAGTATATATGGCCACTGGTAATGGTATCGTTAGTGGTACAGCTAATTTATGTATTAATGAATTAGTGTGTCAGTCTATTATTCATAGGCAAAAAAATTATAGGTACAAAAAAGCCTTTGCAAGTTACCTAGCAAAGGCTTTTTTAATAATGATTTAATATTACTTAAGTGCTAACTGTAGTTCGCGGTTGCGCTCTAACTGGGCAATAAAGTTATCAGCAATAGGCTTAAACTTGGCAAGCTCTGCACGTGGCAGCGGCTCTGACTTAGGCAATTTAACGGTTTTAGGATTACGATGAACACCATTAACTAAAAATTCATAGTGTAAGTGTGCACCGGTCACACGACCAGTAGAGCCAACAGTACCGAGTTGCTCACCTTGCTTAATTTTTTGCCCTGTTTTTACTAGGCGTTTATTAAGGTGCAAGTACTTAGTTACGTACTGTGTGCCATGGCTAATAAATACATAGTTACCATTATATTTACTGTAACCCGATTTAATAACTTTACCGTTACCTGAGGCAACTACCGGCGTGCCAGTGCGCGCCGCAAAGTCTATACCGCGATGCGCTCTAACTTGCCCCGTTACTGGGTGTAAACGTCGCGGGTTAAAGCTTGAGCTTATATATTTAAAACTAACTGGTGCACGTAAAAATGCTTTTTTCATGCTGCGCCCTTCAGGAGTATAAAAACTACCGTCAGTGTGGCGAATTGCAGCATAGCGCTGGCCTTGGTTAACAAATTCCGCAGCAATAATTTTACCAGTACCAATAAACTCACCATCTACATAGTGAGATTCATAAATTAAACCAAACCCATCGCCTTTGCGAATATCGTTAGCAAAATCTACATCCCAACCAAATATATCGGCAAAGTTCATTATTTGGCGCTCGCTTAAACCTGCAGCTATTGCTGAAGTCCAAAAGCTACTAGAAATTTCGCCGCCTACTGTTTTAGTTAGTGTTTCTATTTCTTTACTATCTATTGAAGTGTCGTATTGCCCTTCATCGTTTAAGGTAACAAATAAAGTGTCTGTTTTTGAAATAACGTAACGCAGCTGTGCTAAATCACCATCTTTTGCGGTGGCAAAACTTAGTGTTTCACCCGGGTGAATTTTAGTAAGTTTGCGAGTTTCTGCGTTAGTGTTAATTAATTTATGTAACGTTTGAGCTGAAAAGCCAGCACGTTTAAAAATAATAGCTAAGTTATCTCCATTTTTTACTTGGTGATCAACAAAGTCGTATTCTGGCAGCTTGTCTGCTGCTTGCTCTGAGTTTAACGCAGTTAATTTTTCGTTGTCATCAACTTTAACTTGTAACTCATAGCGCTTGCCAATTTCTAGAGTGTTTTCACTATTGTCTTTGGATGCAGTGGCTTTTTCAGAAGGGAGAAAAGCTAAGCCAGCAATAGCAGAAACTAAGCCTAAAATAAGCAATTTGTGTTTTTTGGGGAGCGCGTGAACCACGTGAACCATAACGTGCCTTTTTCTGCTGTCAAGAAAATTAATAGATTATCTTGCAGGATATAACGAATAATGTACGAATACTAGTATTTTGTAGATTTAAACTAATGCTAAATTAAGCTAAAATCACAGGGCTTATAGGCATCTTAGTATTAAAGTAGCTTATGATCTAGGTGTTTTATTAATCTAGAACTAGGGCTAAACCGCGGTATTTTTGAGCAAAATAATAAAACAATGATACTTCATCAAAGTTAGTAATTTAAAAACCAAAGCTGCAGCTGTTTGTGCTGTTTTTAAAGTGTTGCAAACAGTTATCTTTACTCGTTTATGCAACTTATGCCGCTTTGCCTTATTTAGTGACGCTATCGTTTAAAAAGTTGTTTTAATTAGGTAATAATTTGCTATCTTAGTTACATAGGTTTATTGACTCTAAAAGTGCTACTTATCTAGTAATAAGCCGCGAGCATATTAATAATTAACCCCTTCGTTAACAGAATTTTTTGGAGTAACACACAGTGGATTTACAAACCGCTCTTGCAGAGATAAAACGCGGTACAGAAGAGATATTAATTGAAGATGAGTTAGTTGAAAAATTAAAATCTGGAAAAAAACTAAAAATTAAAGCGGGCTTTGATCCAACCGCGCCTGATTTACACTTAGGTCACACGGTACTTATTAATAAAATGAAAACCTTTCAGGACTTAGGTCATGAGGTTGTATTTTTAATTGGTGACTTTACCGGTATGATTGGCGACCCAACAGGTAAAAACGTAACGCGTAAGCCGCTTACTCGCGAAGACGTGCTTGCTAATGCTGAGACTTATAAAGAGCAAGTATTTAAAATTCTTGATCCGGCAAAAACCACGGTCGCATTTAATTCTACCTGGATGGAAAATTTAGGCGCAGCTGGAATGATCAAACTTGCAGCACGCCAAACCGTTGCGCGTATGTTAGAGCGTGATGATTTTAAAAAGCGTTACGCTAGTGGCCAGTCTATTGCTATTCATGAGTTTTTATATCCGTTAGTACAAGGTTGGGATTCGGTTGCACTTGAGGCTGATGTAGAGCTCGGTGGTACTGATCAGCGCTTTAACCTGCTAATGGGTCGTGAGCTACAAAAAGACGAAGGCCAAAAACCACAAACAGTAATAATGACGCCGTTATTAGAGGGCACCGATGGGGTGCAAAAAATGTCTAAATCGTTGGGTAACTATATAGGTATTACCGATGCGCCTAACGATATGTTTGGTAAAATAATGTCGATTAGTGATGTGCTAATGTGGCGTTACTACGACTTATTAAGCGGGCTGTCGATTGCTGGTATTAACGCGCAAAAAGAGCGTGTAGAGCAAGGTACAAATCCTCGTGATATTAAAATTGAGTTAGCAAAAGAGCTTATTGCGCGCTTTCATAGTGAAGCCGATGCACAAGCAGCTCATGATGACTTTATTCAGCGCTTTCAGAAAAAAGCTCTGCCGGATGAAATACCTGAACTAACAGTAACCATTGAGCAAGACAGCATTTTAATTGCTAACTTGCTTAAAGAAGCTAACTTAGTTGCTAGTACATCAGAAGCAATGCGCATGATTAAGCAAGGTGCAGTTAAGCTCAACGGCGAAGATAAAATTACAGACACTAAACTTGAAATAGCAAAAGGCAGTACGGCTATTTACCAAGTAGGTAAGCGTAAGTTTGCAAATATTACTGTAGCGTAAAGCTAAACGGTAAAATGCTAAAAACCAGCCACGGCTGGTTTTTTTGTGCTTATATTTTTTGTATTTTTAATAATAGGTGTGTAACTCGCCCTTAGCTAAATGTTTTTAAGTATTTCTATGCAAACAACGACCAGTAACCAAAATACCCGCGCTTGATTTAGTCTATTAATAGTAATCGGCACGTCCTCAGCAATAGGGAGGCGTTCGGTACCAATACGCATTTTGTTAAAACGTTCGCCAAAATACACTGCAGGCCCGCCTAGTTGTACGCCTAATGATGCAGAGCAAGTGCTTAAAAGCCACCCAGTATTAGTTTGATAAAAGTGCCTGCCATAATGCTTTATATAATGCATGCTTAGCTTGCTCGCTTTACTGGCTGCAATAGTCAGTGCCAATAAGCGCATAGGAATAAATTCAATAATAAACAAGGTAATTTTAAGCGGCTTTAAAAAAGGGCTGTTGGGTTTAATGTTACTGCGCCATGCCTGCTCAATTAAAGTAAGTAATCGATAGGCAAGCGCTGCAATAGGCCCAAGTACTAAAAAAACAAATATCACCACAAAGTAATATCTTGCAGTACGTAATATTAGGCTCTCTATTAAGGCTTTAATTATGCCTGCACCAGAGAGTTTAGTAACATCTCGGGCTACTAATGGCTTTAATAGCTCACGGGCGGCAGATTTTTGGTTTTGTTTGGTAAGCTTAGCAATACGTAGTGCTTTTTTATCAATAGCTTTACTCTCAAGGCATAAATATAAAATAAGCCCGGCGAGTAATTCAGGGTAAAATGCAAATTCCAGTAGTAATACAATAATAATAAGTACCACACTTAAAATAAGTGTACTGGCAAGGGCTGCGGCTAAATATTGATAGCTATTGGGTTCTGCTGCTTTATAAATACGCTTACCAATAGCGCTAAAAATAGCCGTTAAAGCGGTGTTAGGATGATACCAACTAACAAGTGGTAAAAAGCGCTCAGCAAGGAGCGCCATTATAAATACAATAAAGTCCAAGTGATTTTGAACCATATTGCTGAGCATTTACAGTGAAACTGCCGTTAGCTTTTCAAGTAACGCCACTACCATTTTAGATGAATTGATTGATGCTGTTTCTAGGTATTCTTCAAACGACTGCGGCGACTCTTTGCCGGCAATATCTGACATCGAGCGAATAACCACAAACGGTGTATTAAGTGTATGACAGGTTTGCGCAATTGATGCCCCTTCCATTTCTACTGCAAGCATTGTAGGAAAGTCGCTACGGGCTTTTTCAATACGTATTGGGTCACACATAAATATGTCGCCGGTACAAATTAAACCAACTAAGGTTTTTACGTCACTAATTTGCGCAATAGTTTGCTCTGCGGCAGCCACTAATTTAGGGTGTGCTGCAAAACCTGCTGGCATTTGTGGTACTTGACCTATTTCGTAACCAAAGGCAGTTACATCAACATCATGATGACGAACTTCTGACGAAATAACTACATCGCCCACATTTAATGACGGATCAAAGCCGCCGGCAGAGCCGGTGTTAATTACGCAATCAGGGGCGAAGTTGTCAATAAGTAATGTAGTTGCAATAGTTGATGCTACTTTACCAATACCAGATTGAACCAATGTTACTGTGTTACCTGCTAATTCACCGGTATAAAAAGTAAAACCAGCTTTAGTTAAAGTTTGTGGATTTTGCATTGCTTCGCGCAAAATTTTAACTTCTGGCTCCATTGCGCCAATAATACCAACATTCATAGTGTTAAGTTCCTGAGTTTGAATGCGCTGATTATACGTGAAGTTAGCGCTAAAAAACAAAAAAGCGAGCAGTTTTACTTTGCTCGCTTTTTATTATGTTATTTACGTTAAATTTCGGCTAGTGCTGTAGAGTGCGCTTTAGCTTGAGAAGGTGATAGTACCGCTGGTTTTTGAACTCGGGTACGAATAGGGCGAGCTGTTTGCGTAGCCGCAGGTTTGCCGAGTTTAAACATAATAGCGTCGCGTACTTCACTTGGGCGATAGCCTGATTTTACTTTCATACGAATATGCGGGATGCCAGCGGCCTCTAATGCGCCATTAACAAACCAGTCGCGTTGTGCTTTATGGCCATCTTTATTGGCATTGTTTACTAAGTCTACGGCTGCCACTATGGTCATTTTTTCTTTATCGACTAGCACAAAATCAAGCTGTTTATTTTTAGCTTTAGCCATTGCGGCACGCTTAGACTTTGCCGATAAACCTTGTTTGCAATCAATCACGTCGATTAGTTTTACACGACTAACAATTTTATACTGATCGCCCACTGCGCGTTCTAATAAATTTAAAAAAGCACTTTCTACTTGAGTAAATACATTTTGCTTGCGGGTAAAAGGATAAGGGTTTCCGCCATCATCGTTAAACTTTGACGCAACAACAGAGGCCCCAACAACTAATACTAAAATTGATAATAAAGCGAATTCCATACGGTAACTCCATAACAACAAATTGACACTGCTTAAGTAAAGCAATTAACGTGCCTAAATTAGTTAGTTAAGTAGTATGTTTCCGTATGGATATTGAACACTGCAAAATAAGAACTTAAGCTCTATAACCGCCAGCAACGCCTTTAACTGCAATAGCGAGTGCGTCGTGCGCATGCAGCGATTCGTAATGATTTATTTGTAACCAGTAATCACTGTATTGCTGTGTTTCTAGTAGCGCTTTAATTTTACGAGCAGCATCTTCACAAAACATTAAATTTTGACCATTTAGGCGGGCAAACTCTTGTTCATCTTCACGTTTCACCGCCGCTTGTACTGGCGTTTTTAATTCATCTTCAATCGTGTTAATTAAATTAACTACGTCAAATTGAGTAATATTACTGTCGAGCTTTACTTTTACATTAGCAATTGAGCGCTGCGAGTGTGGGGTGGCTACAATACCTTGCGTAGTACCTAGCCATTCTAGTGCTTCTTTTTGACTGAGGGTTTCTTGATTGAATTTTTCGGCAAATGCATTTTGTATCAGCTGACGCGCAAGTGCCGCTGAACATGGGCAAGTTGATGAATAGGTTACATCAACACTTAGCTCGTAATTAATAACACCTTGTTCAATTGTGCTGGTTAATATAACAGGGTAGCTTTTCCAGCCAGCCTTGTCGCTTAATAACGATTTACGGCGCAGTGGTAATTCAAACTTAAATTCTATAAGTGCTTTATCACTTAAGCCTTCGTGGCTACTAATAAAAAAATCGAGCGCTTGAGCCAATGTTTGAGGATTAACTTGCTGCTCAGTAGAGAGCGTGTCGAGCGCTAAAAATAAGCGAGACATATGAATGCCTTTTGCATCTTCTTTGTGTAAGTTTACAAAAGCGCGGGCTTTAGCATTAACAGTAACTGGCGTTATGCCATGCGACTCAAAAATAAATGGCAGTTCAATTTCACCCATTCCCACCCAGTCTAATGTACCAGTTTGTAAGGCGGGAGCCGTGTTAGCTATATCGGGCATATTAGTTTGCATGGTGTGTTACTCGTTATTAGCAATAATAAAGCGCCGCATTTTACACTAAATAATTTATTGCTGGAATGATGAGTTGTAGCCAGCTAATGATTCAAACAATAAATATTAGAGTTTTTATCGCACAACATGAAAATAGCTGATAGAAAATGCTAAAATTAACCATAACATGCAATTTAAACCTTTTTGTAATTAGGGGCTGTTGATCTTTCAAGGTTGAATTTACAGCAGTCTGTTTGGTATTTAGGCAAGGCAGAGCCTGTGTTGTGTTTATTCCCCATAAATTGGCGATAACGCAGCATTAATGCCAAACAGGCGCTGCCCGAAGGGTTCTGCCTAGGGGGAATTAACTCTTTGTTGCTCGGTTTTTACTTAGCCCACTAGGTTATAAACCTCGCGCCGCGATTAAATTGCCTCTAGTTTGAATAAATACTAACCCGCAAAGGTCAACAGACCCTAAGCATTTAGCTAAGAGAAACACTGATATATGACCGATTCTTCTTTGAGCCCTTGGGCTCGAGTTCTTTCTAGTTTAATAACTCGGTTTGGTGAGTTTAAAACTGCAGCCATTTGCTATGCTTTGTTATTGGCAGTTTCGCTTGTTTTATCAAGTATGTTTTATTATGTTGCCGTTGGAGAAGTTAATCTTGTTGATATATTAGCTGTGGTATTTTTTACCTCTGTGGTATCGCCTCTGGTTATAAGCGTGCTAATAAATTCAATCAGGCAACTAGATGCCTCCTATGCATATTTAGACAGTGCGACAAAACAAGAAAAGCTACTCAATCAAACATTAAAAGATAATATAAATCGCTTAAATGTAGAAATTGATGAGCGTAAAATGGCGTTTCATGCCAAGCACCGGGCAATAGAAGAGCTAAGAAAAGAAATTGCTGAGCGTAAAAAAACACAACAAGAGCTTGCCCAGCAAAGTATGCTACAGCGCTCAATAGTAGACTCCTCCCCCGATTTATTTTATTACCGCGACGACAACGGTGTGTTTGCTGGCTGTAATAAAATGTTTGAAGAAGTAATGGGTAAAACCAGTGACGAATTAATCGGTAAGAGTGCTGAACAAATATTTCCTAATCAATTTTTATCTGAAGTTTTAAAAACCGATAAACAGGTAGAGCAAACTCATCAAGCATTAACTATAGATGTTCAATACGATGTGGGCGGCGAAACGCGTTGGTTTGAATTACGTAAATTGCCGTTTATTAATGATAAAGGTAAGTACATAGGTTTACTTGCATTTGGCCGTGATATTACGAGTCGTAAAGAGGCTGCAGAAGCACTTGAAACAGCCTACAAAGATAAAGGTAAATTTATTGCCACTTTGAGCCATGAGTTGCGTACACCACTTAATGGCATTGTTGGTTTAACACGTATGTTGCTTGATACAGAGCTTAATAAACAGCAGCGTAGTTGGTGTAATACGGTGTTTTCGAGTGCCGAAACACTAGGTAATATATTTAACGACATTATAGATTTAGACAAAATAGACAGAGAGCAGTTAGATATTGCAACTAATGCTATAAACGTATCAGACTTTATTAACGATGTGGTTAACTTTGCAGGCCTAATTGCTGAACAAAAAGATCTTTCTTTTGATATTAAACGCTTAGGCATGCTAGATATTTATGCGCAACTAGATCCAACCCGACTTCGCCAAGTTGTTTGGAACTTAATAAATAATGCGGTTAAATTTACTCATAAGGGCAGTGTAACCCTCACCTGTATTCGTGAAAATCGAGATGATGGCCCTTGGCTTACCATGAAAATATCAGACACCGGAGAAGGCATACCAGCCGAACAGCTCTCTCGTATTTTTGATATGTATTATAAAGCGCCAGATCTTAAAGGCACCAATGCTATTGGTTCTGGCATTGGCTTAGCAGTAACCAAAGCCTTAGTTGATGCAATGCAGGGGATTATTTCGGTTAATAGTACCGAAGGCGAGGGGAGCTGCTTTATAGTAGAAATACCGCTAATTTTATGTAGCGCACCCACTGAGAATAGTTATGTAGGACGCAGCTTAAATATACTGTTAGTAGAAGATGTGCCGTTAAATGCCGAAATTGCGACTAACTTACTTGAACAGCGTGGTCATGAAGTTATTTGGGCTGAGACCGGCGAAGATGCATTGTCTTTTGTAGAAACTGAAGACGATTTAGATTTGATCTTACTTGATATGCAGTTACCCGATATAAACGGTGATGAAGTAGCAAGGCAAATAAGAGCCGATAGCCATTTTGATAAATTACCTATTGTAGCGCTTACCGCAAATGTGCGCAGTGCAGAGCAAGAGCTAGAGGGGATTTCAATCCAAGGAGCGCTCGCTAAGCCTATCAATACGGTAAAACTAGATAAAATATTAGCTGATTTATTTGGTATAAAACAAACAAGAAGTAATGAGCCACAATTAAAAGTAAGTGCAGCAGCGCTTGCTGACATTAATGCACATTTACTTGATGTTGAAACTATAGAAGACTTTGTAAACTCAATGGGTTTGGTGGTGTTTAAACGCAGTAGTCAGTTATTTGAAAAACTCAATCCCCAGTATCAGCAAGAGTTACTTACCTCGTTAAACTCAGGCGACAGAGAAGAATATAAATCAGTTGCACATAAGCTTAAAGGTGCTGCGGGATCTGTAGGCTTAAATGATGTGCAATTACATGCAAAAGTAATGGAGTATGGTGCGCTGGATGAATCTGACGAGGTATTAAAGCAGTGGTTAGATGTTTTAGCAGACAAAATAAATGAAGGACAACATGCCCTTCATTTATTCTTACAGCAATTAGAGTAACTAATTAGCTGTCGATTTTACCAATGAAGCGATAACCTTCACCATGAATGGTGCTGATCAACTCAGTTGTTGAGTTGTCGCTTTCAAAGTGCTTACGAATACGACGAATTGTAACATCAACTGTTCTATCGTTTGCACGTAGCTCACGGCCAGTCATGTGTTTAATTAATTGCTCACGGCTAAAAATACGACCTGGAGAGTCAAGCATTAAACGCAGTGCTCTGTATTCGCCTTTAGGTAGACGTTTTGCGTCTCCACCTGGAGAAGTAAGACAGCGACTGTTTTCGTCAAGTTCCCAACCGTTAAACGTAATTACACCATTTGTTTCAAGTGCAGACTCTTCACCACCTAGGGCAGTACGAGTAATTAAATTACGCGCACGAATAGTTAATTCGCGAGGATTAAACGGTTTAGTAATATAGTCATCAGCACCAATTTCTAGGCCTAAAATACGATCTACATCATTGTCACGGCCTGTTAAGAAAATAAGACCGACTTTGCGTTTTTGGCGTAACTCACGTGCTAAAATTAGCCCGTTTTTACCCGGTAGATTGATATCCATAACTACAAGATTGACGTCGTCATTATTTGTAAGCTTATCATGCATGTCATCGCCATCAATGGCTTCAATAACTTTGTAACCTTCAGCTTCAAATAAACTAACGAGGTTTAGTCTAGTTACGTCTTCATCCTCTACTATCAGAATGACTGGCGTTTGCATTTTTAATTAACCTTTTGGTGTGTTTTATTTATAAAAAAAACCGGTATAGTTTTATAAACCGATTACTAAAAGAGTATAGGATTATATCTAATTGTTAACAAGTAAAAACAATTAGAGAAAAACAGCAGGATCCGCACAGCCTACTTAAAAGGTATAGAGTAAAGCTACTGTTTAATTGATCTTTAAAATTGGATGCATATTTTGAATTATTAAAGTCAAAGCCATTTCCCTTTAGTAATTGATACATCCATCAATCAGGTAAAGATACTTAAAATAATCAGACTAATTCAAAACGAAATTATATCACTTTCCAACCTTTCATCAATGTATGTGATATCTTAAAAGCATTAAAGTTCAGAAAATATTTAACTTTAAGCAGTTAATTCACTAAATAATATAGTTGAATAACGAATGCTCTATTAATGAGGTCATAAAGTTAAAATTCAAGAGCATGCTTATAATTAATCAGTACGTTATTTAAGCTGTGGTGTTGTTGGTGAGTGTCGTTTTTACTTTGACTATAAAAGCTGTTTTACGCTCAGAGTTTACTTGGATATTACTTAACAGGTTTGCCAGCAGATAGGCGGCTTGAAATAGTTCTCGTACCCTATCCTTATTTATTTGTTATAAAAAGGTCAAATACTTGATTTTACTATTCCCCTCAATATTTTGACTATTATTGCTAAGCGGTAAAAATTCAGGAGGGTAATTAATTTTATAAATAAGTTTGAGCACTTGAGGTGCTCAAACATGAGCATTATTAACTGCTGTAAACGGCAAACTTATTATTTTTAAACACGGTGTGATAGTTATCAAATTGCGCTTCTAAAATTGGCGGGTATTTTAAAAAGCTATTAGCAACAATATTCAACTTACCTGCTTTAGTTAGGTGCTGTTTAGCATTGGCTAAAAAGGTTTCAGCCACTGTGTAGTCGGTTGCAATACCGGTATGAAAAGGTGGGTTACTAATAATAAGATCGAACTTACCTGTAATGTTAGTAAGTCCATCACTTAAGAGGGCTTCGCCTTTAATGTTATTAAGCTTAAGGGTTTGCGTTGTTGCATAGATTGCCAAAGCGCTCACATCACTACAAACAAAGCTCAATGCCGGATTTTGCAGCCCTAAATAAGTTGCAATTAAGCCAGCGCCACAACCAAAATCGAGCACAGTACCTTGCTTAATAAACGGAGCGTTTTCAAGCAATATTTTAGTGCCAACATCTAAATTACCGTGATTAAATACCCCAGGAATACTGATAGCGGTAAATTCGCTATCGGCCACACTGACCGTAAATGGCTTATGATAATCGCTAATATTAAACTGACTAAGTTGTTTAAGCTCTGCAAATGAATATAAAACACAGTGCTTTGCTGAGTCTATTTTATTACTAAAATTAGCTTTATCAGTAAGCTGTTTTTCTATTGATTTAACACCACTCTTATTTTCGCCAACCACCAGTAACTCAGCATCTGCTGTAATTACTGCGCGTATATTATCAAGCGCCATAAGAACTTCAGGTTTTGATTTTGGATAGTAAAGAATCACTAAATCAAAGTCGTTACCGCTAATACAGTGGTTTACACATACATCAACGCCGGGTGTGTTTTTGGCAAATTCGCCATTAGCATGATTGTAGCTAAAGGCGGTTATTTTACTCTCAGGGTTACGCTTTTTAAGCTCGGCTAAAAAGCCATCTTGAACAAAGTTGACCACCAATATAGATTTCCCAACTAACTTTTCGCTATTGCGAAGTAACAGTAGGCTTGGATTGGTTAATACGCTCATAAATGGCTTTACCTTACAGATTATATAATTTACAGAGTTATGTACTTAACCTAAATGTTGGTTAAGGTATTTATTATCCGAAATACAGATTACTTAGTGCGTTCAAACATTAAGTCCCACACACCATGACCTAAACGATGGCCGCGTTGCTCAAACTTGGTTAACGGGCGTAAATCAGGGCGTGGTACGTAGTCGTTTGTTGCTGACTGGTTTTTAAAGCCAGGCGCAGCTTGCATTACTTCAAGCATATGCTCAGCATAATTTTCCCAGTCGGTAGCCATATGAAAAACACCGCCCATTTTTAACTGTGAACGTAATTTTTCAACAAACTCGCCTTGTACAATACGGCGTTTATGGTGACGCTTTTTATGCCAAGGATCAGGGAAAAACAATTGTAAGGTTGTTAAACTTTCATCTGCTATACAATCGGCTAAAACTTCAACCGCATCGTGTTCAAAAATACGCAGATTAGTAATACCCGCTTCATCAGCATCCATTAAACAAGCACCAACGCCTGGGCGGTGTACTTCTATGCCAATAAAGTTTAAATGCGGGGCATTTTTTGCCATTTCAACCAGTGATTTGCCCATACCAAAACCAATTTCTAGCACTACATCATTGTTATTGCCAAAAACTTCGCTTAAATCAAGCATGCCATTTTTATGCTCTAAGCCCATTATTGGCCAGCATTTTTCGATAGCGGCAGCTTGGCCTTTGGTTAAACGACCTTCGCGCTTTACAAAACTACGAATAGTGCGGATATACTTACCTTCTTGCTTTGCTTGCTCAAGATTAGTGTTACTTGATTCACTCATATTATTGGCCTGACAAAAATAACTGGTTTAAAAAATGGTTGCGTATTATCCCTGACCAAGCCATGGATAACAAGCTCTAGCTGATTTTACTAGGTGTATAGAGGCGCTATAGCTTGATCTTTTCACTAACTGCAATAAACTGAGCCGCCATTGAGCATACGTAAAAAGTAAACTATTTTGGATTTAAATAAACAGCAGTCTGATTGGTTTTCTAACCAAGTGGTTGATTGGTATCATCTTCATGGTAGAAAAACGCTGCCGTGGCAGTTAGCAAAAACACCCTATAAAGTATGGGTGTCTGAAGTGATGTTACAACAAACTCAAGTAGTGACCGTTATCCCTTATTTTGAAAGGTTTATGCAAAGCTTTCCCGATATTATTGCTTTAGCTAACGCCGATGAAGATCAGGTGCTGCATCACTGGACTGGTTTAGGGTATTACGCAAGGGCACGTAACTTACATAAAACAGCTAAAATAGTTCGTGACAAGTATCAGGGGCAGTTTCCTACAACGCTTGAAGAGGTTATTGATTTACCCGGAATAGGGCGCTCTACAGCCGGTGCAGTGTTATCACTTTCACTTGGGCAGCATCACCCCATACTCGATGGTAATGTTAAACGAGTATTAGCCCGTTTTTTTATGGTTGAAGGCTGGTATGGTGTTAAAAAAGTCGAAAGCCAACTTTGGCATTTGAGCGAGCAGCTAACGCCTAAAAATAACGTAACCGAGTTTAATCAAGCTATGATGGATTTAGGCTCGAGCTTATGTTCGCGTAGTCGTTTTGACTGCCCTGCATGTCCGTTAAGTAGCCGCTGTGGTGCATTTAAAACGCAGCAGGTAAAAACATTCCCACACTCAAAACCTAAAAAAGCAGTGCCGAAAAAAAGCTGCCATCAGTTAATTATTAAACATGATGATAAAGTGCTCATGGAAAAACGGCCTAACTCAGGAATATGGGGCGGGTTGTTTGGCTTTTTTGAGTTTAATGAATTGAGCGAACTAGAGGTGTTTATAGCGCAGCAAGGGCTAACAGCTGACTTAGTGGCGCTTGAACCCTTTACCCATATATTTTCGCACTTTGAACTTACTATTAATCCACATGTGCTAAATGTAGTACAAATTCCAGATGTAATTAACGACCGACAATTAGTTTGGTACCCACTAGATCAGTCAATTGAGGTGGGTTTAGCAGCACCAACTAAAAAGTTGGTTAAACAAATTGCACCAATAGGTTAGACTTGTTTATAACTATCGCTAAAGAGAATTAATTATGGCACGTACAGTATTTTGTCAAAAGTTACAAAAAGAAGCTGAAGGGCTTGGATTTCAATTATATCCTGGCGAAATAGGCGAAAAAATCTTTAACAATATCTCTAAAGAGGCTTGGGCGCAGTGGCAGCACAAGCAAACAATGCTGATTAACGAAAAGCATTTAAATATGATGGACCCAGAGCATCGTAGCTTTTTAGAACAGCAAATGGTTGGTTTTTTGTTTGAAAACAAAGAAGTAGAAATTGAAGGCTACAAACCACCAGAAAAGTAATTGTTATGTGGTATAAAAAAAGGGCTAAATAGCCCTTTTTTTATACCTAAATTAATTCGGTTGTTCTTGCTGCTCGGCATTTTTAATTTGCTCTTTTAAAAATTGAGCAGCTTTAGAATATTCAATTTCTAATTGATCTCTTAAATCAATTAACTTATCGCTGTTTAGTTCATCTGTTTTACATTGCTCTTCAAACACGACGGCCAGTTCAGCGACGCGATGCGCCCCAATGGTTTTAGATATAGACTTTAACTGATGACACCCCTCAAGAATGTCATTAACGTTGCTTTGCATAACACCAAAGTTAATCGACTTTATTAGCTCTTGGCTTTGCTCTAAATACATTTTAAAGAAACGTATTTTCTTCGCGTCATCGCCATTAATGTATTTAGCTACTGAATCCATATCTATTGGCATTGCTGGTTTTTGATGTGGTATGTCTATGCTCTTGTGATTATTTTTTTCATTCCAGCGTATTAGTGTACTTTCTAAAACGTTAAGCTCAACCGGCTTAGTAATAAAGTCGTTAATACCAACAGCTAAACAGCGTTCTTTTTCACCTTTTAAAGAGTTGGCTGTCACGGCAATTATGTAAGGTTGCGATACAATCGAACCTAGCATTTCGGCCTCATTGCGGATTTTTTCGACCATATCGTAGCCCGACATTATCGGCATATGTAAATCGGTTAAAATGAGCGAATAGTTACCTTTTCGCCACATATTAATCCCTTCCTCACCGTTATTAGCTACTTCAACACCGTAACCTAAGATGTGCAGTTGATCAGTTATAACTTGCTGATTCAAAAGGTTGTCTTCAACTAGTAAAATAAGCTTGTTAGCGGCTAAAGCTTGCTCTGTAGTTAAATGGTTATCGTATGCTATGGTTTTTTTAATGTGCTTAGGCTGATGTAAACCTGCAGCTACAAGTATTGATAGCATAAAGTTAGACTTACATAATGGCGTTGCGTTAATATAAAAAATATTTTTATGATTAATAGCTGCATCATCTAGCTTGCTTAAAACGACAACCTGCTGATTATTATCCTCTAAAGAGTAAAGTAAACGCCTTAAAAATGCATTTATGCTGTCCATATCATCAATGCCATCAACAACCCAAATGATATCTTTAGCGTCGTGCAGAGACTCAATTTCTTGCTCGTTGTGCACATAAGTTATTTTGGCGCCCATAAATGATAAATAACGATAGATTACTTTTTCACGGTCAACATTATTACTCACTACAACAATATGCCTGCCATCTAAACTATTTTTATGTGCGAACTTAATTTTACCCGAAGTACTAAATGGCAGCTCCACGATGAATTCACTGCCTATGCCAATATTACTATTAACCGATATAGTACCTAACATTAACTCGGTTAAACTTTTACAAATTGACAATCCAAGGCCGGTTCCACCGTATTCTCTGGTTATTGAGCTTTCCGCTTGAATAAACGGATTAAATATTTCTCTTAATTGCGCTTGGCTCATGCCTTTACCATTATCGGTTACACAAAAACGTAAAGTGAAGTGTTCTGCTGTGTTGTGAGCTACCTCTACAGAGATATTAACTTGCCCCTTATGCGATTCACTCGTGCTGGTAAACTTAATCGCATTGCTGCATAGGTTATATAGTATCTGGCGTACTCGAGTGTTATCACCAATAAGATTAATAGGGATATCAGGAGCAATTGATAAGTTTAAATCTAGATCGCGGTGTTTGGCTATAGAAGAAAGTACGCGCACCACTTCTTCAATCGTATCGGTTACAGAAAACGGGATCGGGTCAATATTTAGTTTGCCTGCTTCAATTTTAGAAAAATCTAAAATGTCGTCCAAAATACTCAGTAAAGAAAAAGCAGATTCACGAATAATGGTACTAAGACGATATTGTGAACCGTCTAAATTTGTTTGGCGCAGTAAATCTATAGTTCCTATAACGCCATTCATAGGGGTTCTAATTTCATGACTCATAGTTGCTAAAAAGGTCGTTTTAGTTTCACTTGCTTTTTGCGCATTTAAAGTTTCTTTTTCAAGTGCAAGAGTTCGAGTTTGCACTTCAATTTCAAGATTGTTTTGCAGTTTTTGTAATTCTTTTCGAGTTTTTTCATTCTCAGATAAAGCTGCTTGTACTTTTTTCAATAAAAAATTAATATTTAGTGCAATCACATTTAAGCCATTACCTAACTGCTCATTTACAGTGCTGTTAAAATTACTGCTATCAGTTACAGCCTGTAATTCTTCGCTAAGCAAGCCCGTACTCTTACGTAAACGGTTATTAATATATTGGTTTAATAGCAATGCTAATACAAATAATGTAATAACCGCTATACAAGCCATAAAATAGGCGCTCAATAATGACGTTTGTTTAGTTAAAGTGGGAGGGGATTTTTTTTGTTTTAAAATAAGCTCGCCAATAGGTTGATCGTTAAGCGTTAAAACTTTATGTAAAACACCTTGATCAACTAAATGCTCGTTAAGTTTAATAGCAGCAATTGCAGGTTTGTTAGTACTATATACCAGCTCCGTTTGTGATGTAGCGCTAAAGCGATATAGCGTGTATTCAAAGTTGTCACTAAATACAGAGGTAAGCTCAAGCAGCTCTTGTACTTTACCTTGTCCGTATATAGTTAAAGCGTCGATTAGAGGAGCTTCTAGCTTGTTAGCCAGTGAAGTGATGTCAATAAGCGGTGCGCTCTTTTTCGTATCCACTTCACTTTGAGAATAAAGTGAAAAGGCAATTATAAACAGTGTGGTTATAATTACATTGCTTAATAAAAAAAGAGGTAACAAACCTTTTATCACTGAAGAGAACTTACTCTGCATGGATTTTTCCTAATTGGTATATTAATAACACGGTAAGCCTTTACCGTACTTTGGGATAAACAAAAACAAGTAAAAATAACTTGCCGCAACTTTAGCATAGTTTAGATTAAAATTATGGTGCTACTTTTCACTTGTTTGTAGTATAAATGAGCAGTGTTAATTAAAAAAGACCCGAGTTGCATAAAAACCATGCAAACAGTTATAAAGAATGAAAAAAAAGTTGACTTGTAACAGCAAAACTCGTTTAATACGCCGCACGCCCAGATAGCTCAGTCGGTAGAGCAGAGGATTGAAAATCCTCGTGTCCGTGGTTCGATTCCGCGTCTGGGCACCATTATTAAATAATAGTGTTTGAAATCAAAGATATTAAACAGTATTATGCGTGCCTTAGCACACAGTTTTGTGTGCCGACTTAGCTCAGCTGGTAGAGCAACTGACTTGTAATCAGTAGGTCAACCGTTCGACTCGGTTAGTCGGCACCATTTATAATGTAATTTGAAAAGAAAGCTGTAATCAGTAGTCTGTTCAAGTTACCCGTCGACTTCGTTAGTCGGCACTATTTATTTACTAAATCAGTTTAGTAAAAAGTTAGCTTAGAATATTTAGTTAACTCGCACAGTTTATGTGCCTCGATAGCTCAGTCGGTAGAGCAGAGGATTGAAAATCCTCGTGTCCGTGGTTCGATTCCGCGTCGAGGCACCATTTATTAAAAGTTATCAATCTTTAAAATTGATAAAGTGCCTTAGCACACAGTTTTGTGTGCCGACTTAGCTCAGCTGGTAGAGCAACTGACTTGTAATCAGTAGGTCAACCGTTCGACTCGGTTAGTCGGCACCATTTATTTACTAAATCAGTTTAGTAAAAAGTTAGCTTAGAATATTTAGTTAACTCGCACAGTTTATGTGCCTCGATAGCTCAGTCGGTAGAGCAGAGGATTGAAAATCCTCGTGTCCGTGGTTCGATTCCGCGTCGAGGCACCATTTATTAAAAAAACCTCACATTTGTGAGGTTTTTTTGTTTATAAAGATTATTTTTCCCTGCATCCCATACAGCTTAAAATTGTTCCAGACTAATTTTAAGCTTATCAGTACACTACTTAGCAACCCCCTTAGTGATACAAACCACTTATAGTTACTTTCAACTTTCTTAATGATCATTAATGTCGAAATAGAGTATAAATAGTTATCCGATAGTTTATGGCTAATTATGTAATGTTATGTAAAGTAAGTTGAGCGTTTTAGTTCAAAGTGCTTGAATTACATTATAAATAGCAGTAATTCAGGTTTAATTATGATTTGGCAACAATACCAGCCAACTTTATTGGCACTCAGTATTGTGCTGCTCAGCGGCTGTGCGAGCAATATAAATTCACAGCAGCGCGAACAAGCACCTAACAATGTACCGCAGCAATGGCAACAAAAAACCTCTGCGCCGGTATTACACGTACAGCAGCAATGGCTTACACAATTACAAAATCCACAGCTGAATAAGCTTGTGGAGCAGGCACTTAAAAATAACCAGCAGCTTTTACAAAGTAGTTACGATGTAGCGATCCAAAAGCAGCAGTTAATTGTGTCGGGCGCTGCGTTGTGGCCAACTCTGGACTTATCTGCGCGTACTAGCCGCAGTAAAAATAACCGCCCAATTAGTTATAATAATGCAAGTTCAGTGAGCTTGAATTTAGGTTACGAAGTTGATTTATGGGGCAAGCTGTCAGATTCTAATCGCCAAGCTAATTTAAACTACTTAGCGCAACAGGCGCGCTTTGAACAAGCCAAACAACAGCTAGTTGCCGATGTAGTAAAGGGCTGGTTTGATGTAGTAACCGCAAAGCAATTACTTGATTTATATAAGCGCCGTGAAGCCAATGCTTTGCAAAATCTTGATATTATAGAGTCAGGTTATCGTCAAGGATTAAACGAAGCACTCGATGTTTATTTAGCTCGCAACGAGCTAAATAATGAGCGTTCACGTATTGCTACTCAGCAAGCGAGCTTATTAACAACAGCAAGAGTACTTGAGCGTTTATTGGGAGATTATCCGAAAGGAATTATCTCGGCAAATAATGACCTACCAGTTATCAATACCGACATTCCACTAGGTTTACCCTCAGAGTTAATTACCCGAAAGCCAACATTACGTGCAAATTGGTATCAGCTTTTAGCAAGTGATGCAAACTTGGCTTATGCCCATAAGCAACGTTTTCCAAGTTTAAATTTAACGGCAAGTTTAAGTGATACTACTGATAGAGTAAGTGATTTGTTTTCGCCATCTAGCCTAGCATGGTCATTACTTGGCAGTATTTCAGCGCCTATTTTTAATGGCGGCCGGTTAAAAGCGAATGAAGAAATTGCGCGTTTAAATAGTCAAAAACAAGAGCAGCAGTATTTACAAACACTTTACGATGCTTTTAGCGACGTAGAAAATGCGATTACGCTACAGCAATCACTTAAAGCGCAATATACAAGCACGCTAGAAGCACAAGAAAATGCCCTTGCTGCCGAGCAATTATCGTTTGAGCAATATCAAAGTGGCTTGGTTAGCTACACTACAGTGCTTGATGCACAAGGACGCTCGTTCGATGCTCAAAGCTCCTTAATTAGTATTAAAAATCAATTGATAGCAAACCGAGTTAATTTACACTTTGCCCTTGGTGGCGATTTTGCAAACACTTCAACCGAACTACAGAGTAATAGCAATGAAAACTAAAACAGCAAAAATTATTATTCCAATCGCGGTTATTATTGCCACTATTTTAATCGTCATGTTTATTAAAGGTAACCCGCCAGAAGCTAATCGCTTTGGTGCACCACCAAAAGCATCAATTAATGTAGCAGTTCAAATGTTGCAGCCGCAAAACTATCAAGTGATGGTAGACAGCTACGGCACAGTAAAACCACGTACACAAAGCTTATTAGTTGCTCAAGCATCGGGTTTAATTATAAATATAAGCGATGACTTTAGAGAAGGTGGTTTTTTTAAAAAAGGTGCGGTACTAATCCAACTCGACGATAGAGACTATCAAGCAGAGGTTAAATCGGCACAGGCTAACTTATTAACAGCAAAGCAAGGCCTTTTAGAAGAACAAGCCCGCGGGCAGCAGGCTATTACAGATTGGCAGCGTTTAGGTAATGATAAACCTGCAAGTAGCTTGGTGCTACGTGAGCCACAATTAGCTGCAGCACAAGCACAAGTATTATCGGCGCAAGCAACACTTGAAAAAGCCAAGTTAAACTTAGAACGTACCCAAATAATAGCGCCTTTTGCAGGACGAGTACTTAGTCGTAATGTAGATTTAGGCCAAGTTGTTAGCAACAATACTCAGCTCGCTACTATTTACGCAATAGACAGCGTAGAGATTCGGTTGCCAATAAAAAACAAAGACCTACCTTTTATTAATTTACCTGAGCAGTACCGCGACGGTGCTAAAAACCAGGCCGGATCCGTGATTAAATTTAGCTCTGATTTAGTTGGTGAGCAAACATGGCAAGGGCAGTTGGCGCGTACCGAAGGTGCTATTGATGAAAGTGCACAGCAACTCTACGTGGTTGCTAAAATTAATGACCCTTATAAAGCAACACAAAGTAATCAATACCCAATAAAAATAGGGCAATACGTTAAAGCGCAGATCACCGGGAAAACAGTTTCTGATGCACTTATTATTGCAAATAGCACTATTTATCAGGGGTCTTACGTTTATATTGTTGAGCAGGGAGTATTAAAGCGTAAAGATATAACGCTTGCATGGCAAAATGCCGCTTTTGCAATGATAAAAACCGGCTTAAAAGCAGGTGATAAACTTGTTATTACGCCACTGGGGCAAGTTAGTTCGGGTACACAAGTGAATATTTTAGGCGAAGATAATAAAGCGACTAAACCACAAAGTATGAAGCAACGCCCAACAGCAGAGCAATTAGCACAACAAGCAAAAGAGCAAGGCATTAGTGTTGCAGAGCTAGTAAAAAAACGTCGCGCAGCAAAGCAAGGAGATAAGCCATGATTGCTTGGTTTACCAAAAACCATGTTGCTGCCAATTTATTGTTAGTAACTTTGTTGCTGTCTGGGCTGTTTAGTTTATCGACGAAAATACCGATCGAAGTATTTCCTTCGTTTGAAACCGATATGATCAGCATTCAGGTTAGTTTACGTGGCGCGACGCCAGAGGATGTTGAGCAAGGTGTCACTATACGTATAGAGGAGTCTGTACAAGATTTAGAGGGTATAAAGCAAATATTTAGCCGCTCATCTGAAGGTTCGGGCTCTGTCACTGTTGAAGTGGAAAGCGGCTACGATCCTCGAGAGTTGCTCGCTGATATAAAAAGCCGTGTTGATGCTATTAATACCTTTCCTGGGGATGCTGAAAAACCCATCGTTGCTCTAGCTGAGCGAAAACGAGAGGTTATAGCGGTAACTGTATCTAGTGATTATGGCGAAAAAGAAACTCGCGAGTATGCAGAGCAAGTACGCGATCAAATATTACGTTTACCCAGTGTAACGCAGGTTGAGTTAAGTGGCGTGCGCGACTACGAACTGGCTATTGAAGTAAGCCAAGATACATTGCGCCAATATGACTTAACACTGGCGCAAATTTCTAATGCGGTTGCTAACTCAAGCTCAGACATTTCTGCGGGTAACTTAAAAACCCAAGGTGGCGATGTACTTATTAGCTCAAAAGGACAAGCATACCGAAAAGATGAATTTGCCAGCATAGTGGTTAAAAACCAAAGCGACGGTACTATTATTCGCTTAGGTGATATAGCCACAATTAATGACGGCTTTGAAGAAACCCCAGTGCGTACACGTTTTAACGGAAAACAAGCCGCTTTTATCGACGTATACCGAATAGGCCCACAAAGTGCAATTACTGTTGCCGATGAAGTAAAAGCTTATATAAATGCCCAGCAACCTTCATTGCCGCAAGGTTTTGCATTAAGTTATTGGGATGACGACTCAGAGCTAGTTAAAAGCCGTATTGCCACACTCACCACTAACGCCTTGCAAGGCGGTATTTTAGTGCTGGCACTGCTAACCTTATTTTTACGCCCAGCTATCGCATTTTGGGTGTTTATTGGTATTCCGGTGTCGTTCATGGGGGCATTTATTGCTATGCCTATTTTTGGCGTAACGCTTAATGTAATGAGCTTGTTTGGTTTTATTTTAGTACTCGGTATTGTGGTTGATGATGCCATAGTCACCGGAGAGAACGTTTACACCCATTTAAAAACAGCCGAATCGGGCGAACAAGCTGCCATATTAGGTACCCAAGAAGTAGCAACGCCAGTGACTTTTGGTGTATTAACCACGGTAGCGGCCTTTTTGCCATTAGCCTTTATTGAAGGTGCACGCGGGGCATTATTTGCACAAATTCCGGTGGTGGTTATTCCGGTATTATTGTTTTCTTTAATTGAATCTAAATTTGTTTTACCTGCACATTTAAAATATATAAAGCTACGTCACCAAAAAGGTAAGCAATCAAAGTTTGATCTGCTACAGCAACGTTTTGCTGATGGCTTTGAAAGTGCGATTTTAAAATATTATCAACCTATTCTTAATTTAGCTCTGCGCCATAAACTGGCAACGGTGAGCTTATTTGTTGGCGTGTTTTTAATTATTTTAACTATGATCACCAGTGGTTGGACTAAGTTTGTATTTTTTCCACGTATTCCCAGCGAAACCGTACGGGTAAACTTAACCCTGCCTGCTGGCACGCCGTTTGAAGTAACTAATAAGTACGTGATTGATATGTCGCAAAAGGCGCAGCAATTACAAGAAAAATACCGTGACCCTGATACGGGGGAGAGCGTTATTTTAAATATTTTAGCAACAACGGGCGGGCGCGGCGGAGTATCTAACTCAGGCGCAGTACGCTTTGAAATTACCCCAGCTGAAAAACGTGATTCAGATATAGGCTCACGCGAGCTTGCCAGTGAATGGCGCGAATTAATTGGCGTTATTCCCGGCGCTGAAAGTCTCACCTTTAGAGCCGAAATAGGTCGTAGTTCAGATCCAATAGATGTGCAGCTTAGCGGTACATCGTTAAAGGTTTTACAAGACGTGGCAGATCATATTAAAACGCGTTTATCGACCTACCCAACTGTATTCGATATTGCCGATAGTATGTCTGATGGTAAAGAAGAGTTACAAATAGAGCTTACAGAGCAAGGCTTAGCGCTGGGTTTAAATAGAGTAAATGTAGCAGGGCAAGTGCGTAACTCGTTTTTTGGCTCGCAAGTACAAAGGATCCAACGTGGGCGAGACGATGTGCGCGTAATGGTACGTTTGCCTATTGATGAAAGACGCTCGGTAGCCGACTTACAAAATATACTCATAAACACACCTGCCGGTGGCTCAGTGCCTTTATCGCATGTGGCTATTTTAATTACAGGGCAAAGCCCGTCTACTATCAATCGAATCGATCGTTACCGTACTTTAAATGTGACCGCCGATATAGAAAAAAGCAACACTAACATGACCATACTCCAAGCTGATTTATCCCAGTATTTGGATGAGCTAATGCAGCAATACCCAGGAGTTGATTATGCATTAGAAGGAGAAGCAAAAGAGCAAAGAGAGTCGTTTGGTTCACTTGCTTGGGCGTTAGTATTTGTATTTTTTATTATTTATGCGCTATTAGCGATACCGTTTAAATCGTATTTACAGCCATTAATAGTAATGAGTGTTATACCCTTTGGCATGATAGGCGCTGTAGTAGGGCATTGGATCATGGGAATGGAATTAACCATTATGAGCTTGCTTGGCATGCTAGCATTAATTGGCGTAGTGGTTAATGACTCGCTGGTATTAGTTGACTATATTAATAAAAAACGCACAGAAGGGATTGAATTAATTGAGGTAGTTAAACTTGCCGGCGCGTCACGTTTTCGCCCAGTTATGCTAACTAGCTTAACCACTTTTATAGGATTAATGCCGTTATTATTTGAAAAAGCGACTCAAGCGCAATTTTTAATTCCTATGGCTGTGAGCTTAGGCTTTGGAATTATATTCGCCACCTTCATTACTTTATTGCTAGTACCGGTAAATTATATGCTCATGGAGCGTTTTCAGGGTTGGTTTAAGTAAATAAGTGTAAGCATTTAGAGTTTAGCTGTAAGTAAGGAATTACTTGCAGCTTTTTTTTGCCAAAAATTATAAAAATAATTTAGAAAGTTATAACAAAAAAGACAAATAAATAATAAGAGGGATTATAAAAATAAGAAGGTGTTCCCCAAAGTGTGGTGTTGGTGTCAGTCCTGAAACCTTGAGGTTTCAGGGCGGGAATCTGCGGTTTACCGTAGGCTTCTCGGTACATGCCGAGCTTGCACAATAGTATACGAACAGAAACCCTGGTATAAAATTTATCGGCTCAGGGACTTAACCAAGCTCCAGCACCCCAGGGAACAAATCCAGTATATAAGACATAATCGAAAGCTTAAACCCCAAAAGCAAAATATTATTTTGTTTGCGTGGTTATTGTGCACTTATCATTAGTTATTTACTTATGAGTGTGCTTTTTAGCCATAAATATGTTTTTTATATATTGGGCTTAATAAAGCATACCGCAGCAATAAAGAGCTGCCACTATTAAAGTGTTTAATAGTGCCCCTTAAGCGGTTTGATTATAGAATTTATTGGAGTTGCTTTTTATCGAGTGGTAGCATTGCCTTAACTAGCAAAATGAAGATATAACAATGAGCGATTTACCAGATTACGAAGAAGCCCAATTATTATTAGAAAAAAACGAAATATTTGTATCACCGGCCGAAGCGCACGGTGTAATTAGTGGTTTATTAGCTTGTGGGTTAACGATTGACGACAAAGAATACCTAGGGCTGTTAAGCGATGTGTTTAACGATGGTGATTCGTTTAGTAATAATTTAAAACAGTTTTTTGGCAGCATTTATAAGCAGGTCGTTGCTAGTTTTAATGATGAAGAGTTTGCGTTTGATTTGTTTTTACCCAGCGACGATGAAACACTTATAGATCAGGCTAATGGTTTGGTTTCTTGGGTTGCAGGTTTTATGCTTGGCTTTGGTTTAAAGCAAAAAGATTACGGTAAATTATCAGCCGATGTAAAAGAAGTTATTACCGATTTTAGCGAAATTACTCGCCTTGATACTACCTTTGAAGAAACTGAAGAAGACAGCCAAGCACTACATGAAGTGATTGAGTATGTGCGTGTGTCGGCATTACTTTGCTTTGCAGAGTTAGGTAAAGATCAAAGCACTGCTAGCACTAAAAAAACACTTCATTAATAGTTTAAGTTAAACGGGTTTGTTGCACATGGTTGAAATACAAAAGTCAGAGTTTAAAGCACGTCGTGAGCGTCTGCTTGCAAAAATGGATAGTAACAGTGTGGCAATTATACCTGCGGCGAGCGAAGTTACGCGCAGCCGCGACACTCACTATGCATTTAGACAAGACAGTGACTTTTTTTACTTAACTGGTTTTAATGAGCCCGATGCCGTACTTGTACTTGCTCCAAATAGCGACACCCCCAGTACATTATTTTGCCTTAATAAAGATAAACTAGCCGAAGTATGGCATGGCCGTAGAATAGGCTTTGAAAAAGCAAAAAACGAATATTTGTTTGATGCAACCCATGAATTAAGTGAGTTGAGTGAACAGTTATTTAATTTGCTCAATGGCAAAGCGGTTTTATATTATGCGCAAGGTGCATATTCGGCTTTTGATGGGCGTGTTTTCTCTTTACTTAATACTCTGCGCAGCGCCCCTAAAAAAGGTGACACAGCGCCAAGTACCATTAAAAATATTCGTTTGTTAATTCACGAAATGCGTTTATTTAAATCACCAAGTGAAATAAACATTATGCGCGCAGGCTGCGAAATTAGCGCGCAAGGCCATGTTAGAGCAATGTGTTTTGCCCATAGCGGTGCAACTGAGTATCAATTAGAAGCAGAGCTACATCATCATTATGCAATGCATGGTGCGCGGCACCCAGCGTATGGCACTATTGTAGGCAGTGGCGACAATGCTAATATTTTACATTACACCCAAAACAGCGACGCCCTTAAAAGTGGCGATCTAGTGTTAATAGATTCAGGTTGCGAGCTACAAGGCTACGCTGCTGATATAACGCGAACTTTCCCCGTAAATGGAGAATTTAGCGAGCCTCAAGCCGCGCTTTATAACATTGTACTTAAAGCACAAGAAGTGGCTTTTGAAGAAATAAAACCAGGTGGTTACCTGTCGCACGCTAATAAACTAGCAATGGAAGTAATGACCCAAGGTTTACTCGAGCTAGGTATTTTAACCGGCGACTTTGACGAGCTAATGGCAAAAGGTGCGTGTAAAGAATATTACATGCACGGGCTTGGACATTGGCTTGGTTTAGATGTACATGATGTTGGCGACTACAAATTAAATAACGCTGAGCGTGCATTTGAGCCGGGTATGGTACTGACCATAGAGCCAGGGCTTTATATAAGCGAAGACTCAAGCGCACCGCAAAAATACCGAGGTATTGGTATTCGTATTGAAGATAACTTATTAGTAACCCCAAGTGGTTATGAAAACCTCACCCTAAGTGCGCCAAAAACCATAAGCGATATAGAAGCACTTATGCAAAGCAATAAAAGCGCATAAGACTAGGAGAAAAAAGTGCCTAAGCAGTTTGATGTTGTTGTTATTGGTGGCGGTTTAGCCGGTGCTAGCTGTGCGTTAAGCGTGGCTAAAATAAATCCCGCGCTTAGTATTGCTGTTGTTGAGGCGAATGAAGTAAGTAATGACTATCACCCGAGCTTTGATGATAGAAGCATAGCACTTGCTCAGCAGTCGGTAGAGTACTTGCAAGGCTTAAATTTATTTGCGTTAAATTCACCGTACGCTACAGCAATTAAAAAAGTAAGTGTGTCTGATCGTCACCATTTTGGTAAAGCAGATATTAACTGTGAAGAGTTTGCTAAAGATGCCCTTGGTTATGTGGTTGAAGTAAACCCGTTTGGCCGCTCGTTACATCAATTATTAAACGCTCAAATAAATATCAGTTTATATTGCCCTGATAGCGTAAGTGCCATTGAGCAGCAATTACATAATAATATAGTTACTTTGCAAAGTGGCGAGCAAATAGCCGCCAAGCTGTTAGTTATTGCCGACGGTGCACAGTCGCCAACTCGTAGCTTATTTGGACTTAAGTTTAACACTCAAGCTTATGAGCAAGGGGCTATTATTGCCAATATAGAAGTAGCTGGTGGGCATAATAACCATGCTTTTGAGCGATTTACGCAACATGGCCCCATGGCGCTATTACCTATGAGCAACAACCGCTATTCACTGGTGTGGTGTATGCAGCAACAGCACGTTGAGCAGCACATGGCACAAAGTGAAGACGACTTTATAAGCGCACTACAAAGTGCCTTTGGTTATCGCGGTGGTCAATTTACTAAAGTGGGTATGCGTGCTAATTACCCCTTAGTGTATGGGCAAGTAGAATCGCTTATTGCGCACCGCACGGTAGTAATAGGTAATGCTGCGCATGCAATTCATCCCATTGCAGGGCAAGGGTTTAATCTAGGCCTGCGAGATGTACAAGTACTTAGTAACTTAATTGCCCAGAGCCCAAATGACTTAGGCAGTTATGCATTTACTCGCGAGTATGCACAGCAGCGCAGCGCTGATATAAATAACGTGATGACCCTAACAGATGGTTTAGTAAGGCTTTTTTCAAATTCATCACGCATACTGGCACTTGGCCGTAGTATTGGGTTGTTTTCGATGGATTTATTCCCCTCTTTAAAAGCGCCATTAGCTAAGCAGTTAATGGGGCAAGTTAAACAAGGTCAAGGTTTATGAAACAAGCACAGGTATGTATTGTAGGTGGTGGCAGCGTAGGGCTTACCTTAGCGCTTGGGTTGGCAAAAGCAGATATAAGCGTAGTCGTGCTTGATGCTGCGCCAAAGCAAACACCGCCAACAGACGAGTATGGCATGCGCGTAAGTGCGTTGAGTATTGCGAGTCAAACCTTGCTTGAACAATTAAATGTATGGCCACACATAGTTGCCTTGCGTGCTAGTGCCTATACCCATATGGATGTGCGCGATGCCGACAGCTTTGGCAAAATAGCTTTTAATAGTGAGCAACTAGAGCTTGATCATTTAGGTCATATAGTTGAAAACGATATTATTTGCTACGCGCTTATAAAGGAGTTGGAGCAACAGCCAAATGCTACGCTGATGTTCGACACTTGTTATCAGCAAATACATCAAAGCGAATCGGATGTATTTGTTACTTTAAAAAGTGGTGAGCCAATCATTGCAAAGTTGCTGGTGGCCGCCGATGGTGCTAATTCGGCAATTCGAAAGCAGTTTAATATGGCGCTGAGCTTTAAAGACTACGACCACCATGCATTGGTGGCTACAGTTAAAACCCAAGAGCCACACGCCAATACCGCACGCCAAGTGTTTTTACCAAACGGGCCATTAGCATTTCTACCGTTGAGCGATGCCAACACCCATTCAATTGTGTGGTCTACAAACCCAACGCATTGTGAAGAGCTATTAGCAATGGACGACAACCAGTTTAACAAAGCCATTATGGCGGCAATAGACGGCCAATGTGGTTTGTGTGAAGTGCAAAGTGTACGCGCTGCATTTCCACTTAAAATGCGTTATGCCCAGCAATGGGTTGCAGGTAAAGTCGTATTAATTGGCGATGCTGCACATACTATTCATCCGCTTGCAGGCTTGGGGATGAACCTAGGCCTAAAAGATGCCGCTTATTTAATTGAGTTACTAACAAGTGATAATAAAGAATTTGCCAGCACACGTACTTTACGTGATTACGAGCGCACCCGCAAACTCGATGCGCAAAAACACATTGCCATGATGTACTCTTTAAAAGAGTTATTTGCCGGTGCTAACCCAATTAAAAAACTAATACGTGGAGTTGGGCTTTCAATGGTTGATAACTTAGGCCCAATAAAGCACTTGTTTGCTAAAGAAGCGATAGGAAAGTAAGCGTATTATTAAGCGCAGAGTAAGCGAATAAAAAGCCGTGGTTATTTTAACCGCGGCTTTTTATTATCTATTTTGAATTTAGGAATTAAGTAATATTTAATTTTTTAGGTAATGTTTTTAGGTAGTGTTTTTTATATATTGCAGTGGGGTGCAGTTATACCAGCGTTTAAAAGCACGATTAAATGAACTTTGGTCATTAAAGCCAAGTTTAATTGCTATGTTACTTAATGGCTCTTTGCCAATACACAGTATTACGCGCCTTTTACGCTCTTGCTCAAGTAAGTCGGCAAACGATATTTGTTCGCGCTTTAAATGACGTTGTAAGGTGCGCGGGGTCATGTTTAGTGCGCCTGCTGTGCGTATTAAACTGCAGTCGATTAAGTCATTTTTAGCCATAAATAACTGGCTAATTTTTTCGGTTAGTAACTGCTGGCTTTTAAAGCGTGAAAGTTGCTGCTCAGAAACCTGTTTAAGCACTAAATTAATTTGCGTATTGTCGGTTTTAAATGGCAGTGCTAAATAACTGCTCGGAAATACCACTTGGTTATACTGTGCGTTAGTTTTAACGGGGCAGTTAAACCAGTGTGTGAGTACTGTTTTTTCATTGCTGGTAAAAGCTTGGGTAAAATAAATAGTACTGGGCGATAGCTGTGGATTTAATAGTTGTCGAATAACACTTACCCAAGCGGTCATATTACGTAAAATAACCTGTGGGCTACAGTTAGCATTAGGTAGCCAACGAATAATTGCCAACTCACCTTGCTGTTCAAACTCTGCTCTACCAATATCTGCAACTAAACTGTCGTAGTTAAGCAGTGCGGTAATAGCGCTGGCTAAGTTATTACTCGATTCAATTAAGTAACCCAATATGCCAAAGTCGGCAGTTCGAATTTGCTGACCAAGCTTAAAGCCAAACAAAGGCTCGTTTAGAGTTTGCTGAGCATAATTTAGCAGTGCGTTGTAACAGTTTAAGCTAATGCGTGGCGCGAGTTGCTGAGCTTGCTTATTACTGTATTCATTAAAGTTAATAGCCGACAAAACAGCTTGGCTATTAAGTCCAAGTGTTTCAAGGTAATCAATACAGCTTGAAAAATAATGATCGGCAAGTGTGCTCATTTGTCGCCTAAAGCTAAAAAATGGTCGTGTAACAGCAAGTTTGCCACGAAAAAATTTTATATGGTAGGGCATTATGAAAATACTTATTATATAAAAATGATACAAATAACCTTAAAACAAAAGATTGCAGCAACGCCTCTACAAGTCAGAGACGCTTTGCTTGATCATGCGCAATTAGAACGTTTTTTTAATGCTAAATTTGTCCTGTTAAAAAAGCAAAATGAAGGCGAAATTATTGGCGGTAAAGGTGCTATTAGGCAAGTTATAATGGCAGGAGTTCGCTTTGAAGAGCGTATAATTAGCGCCGATAGCAATCATATTAGTTATCAAATAATAGGTAATAAACCAGTTGCAGAGCATCGTGGCGATATTTATTTTTGCGTTAGTGACAATGCCCCAACAAGCACCGAAGTTACCTATAACATACGCTGTAAAACACCTTGGTGGCTGCCAAGCCTAGTGATTAAATTTTTTATTAAAAAAGATATAGCACAAGCGCTTAATAAACTAAAAGCCAACTTTAAGGGCAACATATCATGAGCATAGAAATAATTTTACTTGCCCTTAGTCCTGTATTTATTATTTTTGTAAGTTATGAATTTATTAAATATCGGCGTTATTACGACATAAAAGACAGCTTGGCGAATACAGCACTGGCGCTTATGCACCAAGGCGCCGATGCAATTGCTTTAATTGTGCTAATGCCATTTTTTTATTGGCTGCATCAATATAGGTTATTTGATATTGAACTGTCGGTGCTGACGATATTTGGCGCATTTTTACTACAAGACTTTTTGTATTATTGGTTTCATAAAGCGTCACACCATATTCATTGGTTATGGGCTGCCCATGTGGTGCATCACAGTTCAACTAAAATGAACTTTTCAACCGCATTTAGGCAAAGCTTAATGTATCCGCTTGCGGGTATGTGGTTATTTTGGTTGCCAATGATATTAATCGGCTTTGATCCGCTGAGTGTATTTACCGTAGTGGCGCTTAATTTGGCCTATCAGTTTTTTGTGCATACCCAAACGGTAAATACACTAGGCTGGTTTGAAAAGGTATTTAACACCCCATCGCATCATCGAGTACATCATGCTATTAACCCCGGCTACTTAGATAAAAATTTTGCCGGTGTACTCATTATTTGGGATAAGTTATTTGGCACTTACGCCGAGGAAAAAGCCGATAAACCGTGTAAGTACGGTATTGTTGGGCAGTTAAATAGTAACAACCCACTGACCATAACTTTTCATCAATGGGCTTATTTAGTAAAAAGTGCATTTAAAGCAAAAGGGGTAACGGCAAAGCTAAAAGTGATATTTGGTTACCCTACAAGTTCCAATTAACTGCTTATTTAACACGTCGAAAAGAAATGTTTTTACTGCGTGGTGCACCTAATATAATGAATAAGTGACAAATACATACCGACAAAAATGCACTCACACCTAAAGCACCGCCGTAGCCGTCGAGTATGGGTACTAAGTACTCAAATAATAACGAAAATATAACAGCGGAGCTGGCAAGCGTATATATGCCAAAGCGGTGTGGGGCGCTCATACCAATAAAAGTACCACCAAAAAACACAACGCTGTATAACTCAGGATCAAGGTTAAGCCAGTAAAAAATTAAGTAAGTAACTATAGATAAGGCCGCAGAAGCTCTAATACCATCAAAACGACTATGCTTGGCTAAATAAAATGTTAAAAAAGCGCCTATCAAAGCTAATATAGAATATTCAATACTCATTACACTAAGCCTTTAGCTAAAGAATACAAAGCAACACTTGCAAAGGCTACGCTGCCTAATCGGCCACCAAAACCAGCAAATGCATTTAAGGTAAGGGTGTACAGCGTTGCCCCAATAATTGAGATTATCGCCACTTCCCAGTAGCTAGTAATTAAGCTAGTTGAGCACATACCGGCAAAGCTACCTGCATATATGGCCGCATAAGGGTGGTTTTGATAAAGCTTAGGAAAAGGAATAAACGAGCCAACTAGCCCGGTTAATGCTGCAGATATAACAAGTGGTAATGCAAATGTTGTATGCATTACAAAGCACGACATACAGCCGGCAAAAAATGTGATGGACTTTAATAATAAAAATTTAATCATAGCGCGCAAATTAGTACCTTATAGCGTGCGTATAATAAAGTAACACTTTTATGTTTGATAGCTCAAAGCTAGAATTTTATAGCATAACTAATAATAGCTAATTGCCAAAAATAGTAGGTGTCAGAATTTAATCATTTTATTAGCCTAATAGTTGTAAGGGCTGTAAATGCTAAAATATACTCGTTAATGTTCTATAAATTACAAAACATGTATAATGCTGACTGTTTAATTTATTAAAAGCTATTATCAAGGGTAATTTATGTCTAACTGTTTACATCTGGCTATTCCGGCTGGTGATTTAAATATAGCTAAAACTTTTTATTGCGATGTGCTTGGCTGTAAAACCGGAAATAGCGAGCAAGGACGCTGGATAGATATTGATTTTTGGGGTAACGAGTTAACACTGCACCAAAGTGTTGAGCGCCTACCTACAGTTCGTCATGATGTTGATATGGGCGCAGTTGCCGTACCACATTTTGGCATTCATTTATCTGAAAACGAATTTAATGCGTTAAAGCAACGTATTGAAAGCGCGGGCTTGGAGTATTTAGATAAGCCATATCGTCGTTTTATAGGTGATGAGTTTGAACAAGAAACATTTTTTATAGAAGATCCTAACGGTAACGTACTCGAAATGAAAACCATGGTTAACCCCGAGGTTTTATTTAAGAAAAGTTAGGGTCTGTTGACCTTTGCAGATTAAATTTGTTCAAACTAGGGGCGATTTAATCACGGCGCGAGATTTGTAACCTAGTGGGCTCGATAACTGCTCCTGCGTTATTCTACTGGCTTACATCCATGTAGGCAACAAAGAGTCAATCGCCCCTAGGCAGAACCTTTCGGGCAGCGCATGTTTGGCATTAATGCTACGTTATCGCCTATTTATAGGGAATAACCACACCACATAGGCTCTGCCTTGCCTAAATACCAAACATACTGCTGCAAATTCAACCTTGAAAGATCAACAGACCCTTATCCCGCTTGTTTACTTTATTTAATAAGGCAAACAAGCGGGGCAGTAATAATTTAGTTACCTTTATTGTGGGCTAGCGGGGCTTAATACAAGTTTACTAAAGCTCACTTGTGCATAGTCACCGTTTTGTTTATCTGTAGCCCAGTCGCCCGTACCTAAACAGCCCGGATACCAAATGCCTTTAGCATTTTTGGTACTACATTGGTTATACGCGCCTGCTTTAAAGTAGTGCCAATCAGCCGCATACCCATGCGGGTGATCTTTTTCGTCTACGTTGCCATACGCATCTACGTTATTACCTAAGTTAATAGAGTAGCTAACATCGTTTTTGCCTGCTGTGCTAAATGTTAGGTGCATCACATTTTTATACACATTTACTGTGTAACTAAACTCTTCACCTAATGCGATACCAGCATTGCCTGGCTCGTTAGGGTTTTCCCATGTGTTACCCCAAACAGGATAAGCTATATCAGTACGGTTAGGATCTGTTTTTGGTAGGTTACGCTCGTAGTTCCAAAAAACCGATCCCGTTTTATGTCCAGGCCACTTTTTATAATATATTTTTAGTGGCTCGTTGCCCCAGCCATAACCAAGCTTAGTGTCAATAAGCGCCTGATCTTTACCTGCGTGAATTTGCCCCACAACAACAGAGTAGGCCGCATTTTTACTTGGATCAGTAGCACGTAATGCAACATGATCTACTTTTAGCGTTGCTTCCATTTTGCCACCAATAGAGCCAAATCGATCCGATAGTGGGTGTACAGCAAGAGCAAAATTGTTTTTAGGACTTTTGGTTTTTATTTTGGTATTTGCTCCGCGGAGCATTTGCCTAAATTCACTGCGTGTATTGGTAGAATTGGCACTGGTGAGTGCTTTGTTTGGCGAGGTGAATACCATGTAACCTTTATCATCCAGATAGAAAAAATCAGGATGTGAGTAAGTCTGAATTTCTTTAACATCTATTTCATCAATTTTACCGTCGTTATCTAAATCAACCGGTACATTAATTTTCCACTGAGATAAATCAAATTTAGAGGCGGGTACTAATGGGTTAGCTTGTTGCTCAGTGCTTTTTGGTTGTTGGCTAACACAACCAATAACCAAAGAGGTAGTGAGGGCAATTAAAGCGCCGGGCTTAATAAGATGTGTAATGTTATTTTTATTCATTAGTACCTCAGTATAAAGTTAAATATTTACATTGTTGCACATGACTGTAACGTATTTAAAACCAACTTAACATACCAAAGTGCAATTATTATATTACCAATTATTGCAACCTTTGTTTTTTAGCTGCTTAATTGTAATGCCAATTCATTCTCAATTGAGTAAATAATTTTAAGTTATTAAAAAATAGCTAAAAATTAGTCGTAAAAAGATAAATAGGCCCTGATGAGATGATTTAAATTCAACTCAATATTAATTGACTGTATTAACTAAGTGAGTAGAATTTGCGCCATTACTCATCTTTTATTATTACTCATGTTAGTTAAATTAATGGTTGCCCCGCTATTACTGCTCTTTATTTCTTACGCGCAAAAAAAGTTTGGTAGTTTTATAAGCGGTATTATTCCTGGCTTGCCAATCACCTCTGGGCCTATTTCATATTTTATTGCTATAGAGCAAGGAAAACTGTTTGCTGCTAACTCAGCGGTGGGCGCTTTATATGGCATGAGTGGTATTGGTTTATTTTGCTTTGTGTATATGGCGGTTTCGTATAAGTGTGGCTTAGTAAAGTCGTTGATAACAGCGCTGAGTGTGTGGTGTTTATTTAGCATGCTGACATTGTTTTTACCGGTTAATATTTTTGTTGCGTGCTTGTTCTCTATTAGTACTTTATTGGCTTTAACTTTTGCAACTACAAAATTAAAAGTAGCGATAGATGCAAAGCCTTTAAATTCAAAATGGGAGCTGCCAATAAAAATAGTGTTAGTAACCAGTTTTATTATGTTGGTTACCTTTATTTCTGAGCATATTGGTTCGGCATGGAGTGGGTTGCTTTCTACTTTTCCGGTGATTTTAGCGGTAATGGGCAGCATAGCGTATATCAGTGATAAAAAAGACTCAGCGTTTAAAATACTAAACGGTGGTATTATTGGCTCATTAGGTGGGTGTATATTTTTTGCCACCATTGCATTGCTATTAAAATACGATATTTTAATTTGGCAAGTTTATATAGTAGCGACTATTAGCTCGGTGTTGTTTACGCTTATTTTTAGCCATTTTATACACCGTAAATATGTTAATCCGGTTGCTTTTAATACCGCTAAAACGCAGCTTTAGCGGTTTGTTTAGAGTAACATTTCTTTTGGTGTTTTATTAAAGTGGCGTTTAAATTCTCGGCTAAATTGCGATGGGCTGGTATAGCCTACTTTTAATGCGGCTTCGTTGGCTTTGCTGCCACTGGCGGTTATAAGTGCTTTTGCTTTAGCTAAACGCAGCTTTTTTAAATATTGTAACGGCGACTCAAAAGTCACTTGTTTAAAGGCGCGATGAAACGACGAAATGCTCATATTTACGTCCTCTGCTAACCCTTCTACTGTGATGGGGTTGGCATAATTACTATGCATAATAGACAGTGTGCGCGCTATACGTGCATAGTGGCCGTCGTGCATAGCAAGGCCAAATAAGGTATGTCCTTGGGGGCCGCAAAGTACACGGTATACTAATTCTTTTACTATATCTTCGCCAAATACTTGTGCTTCAAGTGGGTTATTTAACACGGTTAATAAACGCTTAGTTACCAGCTCCATCGCGTTATCGAGTTTAGCTGATTGCACGCCACTCATTTGCCCGCATGTTGGTGGCAGAGCAAATTGTTTATGCTCAGTCATTTGGTTAACGAGTTTGTGCAATAACGCAGGGTTAATATCAACAGCAATCCCAAGCACTGGTAAGTCGCCATCAGTAAAGGCTTCGCACTCTAGCGGTACAGGAACGCCCAATACTAAATAATCCCCCGCACCATATTGTATTTTATGATCTGTAAAATGAATTACTTTATGCCCTTGCCCGACCACAATAATCCCAGAGTTATAAATAAGCGGCTGTCGCGGCGAGCTTTTACTGGCGCGATGAAAATAAACCCCAGTAATAATGGTTTCCATCGTGCCTTCAAAACTGAGTAACTGATTTTGTTCTGCGTACTGCTGCAACATATTGGCAATGGTGGGCATAAAAGCATCTTTACATGGCTGACTTTTACGTAAAATAACAATATTGATAGTTTTAGGCAAGCTTTTGCGCGTTATTGGGCTTTTTTTATGTTTGTTTTGCCAGTAATATGCACTCATTGAAAATTTACTTAGTTAGTAACTAAGTAAGTTGAACCATATTTAATCGTCACCCTAGGATAAAATAATGAAATTTAGCTACGTAAATCCAACACTAATTCAATTTGGCCAACAACAAATAGCCTCACTAACTGATTTGATCGCAAAAGATCAAAAAGTACTAGTTGTGTACGGCGGCGGATCAATTAAAAAGAACGGCGTATACGACCAAGTTGCAGCAGCACTTGAAGGTTTTGATTGGGTAGAGTTTTCGGGCGTTGGCGCTAACCCAACAATTGAAGTACTAGATCAAGCAGTAAAAATCTGTAAAGAACAAGACATCGACTTTGTACTAGGTGTTGGCGGCGGCTCAGTAATTGACGGCGTTAAATACATTGCAGCTTCAGCAGTATACGATGGCGAAGGTTGGGATATTCCTACTGGTAAGTATAAAGTAACTAGCGCATTACCAATTGGTGCAGTACTTACATTACCAGCTACTGGCTCAGAGTCTAACCAAGGCTCAGTAGTAAGCAAAGCTGCTACAAAACAAAAACTCCCGTTTATGTCACCAGCAGTACAACCTAAATTTGCGATTATGGACCCTGATGTAATGAAAACATTACCACAGCGTCAACTTGTAAATGGTTTAGTAGACGCATGGGTGCATACCTGTGAGCAGTACTTAACGTTCCCTGAAGGTGCATTAGTACAAGATGGTTACGCTGAAGCATTGCTTAAAGCACTTAAAGTACTTGGCGATAACTTTGAAAACCAAGATGACGCATGGCGTGCAAATCTTATGTGGTCAGCGAATCAAGCATTAAACGGTTTGATTGGTTCTGGCGTATCGCAAGATTGGGCAACCCATATGATTGGTCACGAACTTACAGCTGCATACGGTGTTGACCATGCACGTTCGCTTGCAATAGTTCAGCCTTCTTTACTACGCAATCAATTTGCAGTTAAAAAAGCAAAACTTGAGCAAATGGGTAAAAACGTATTTGGCCTTGCACAATCAGACGATTTAGCAGAGCTAACAATTCAAGCAATTGAAGCGTTTTACCATAGCCTTGATGTAGCTACGCAGCTTACTGAACATGGTGAAGATAAAGCAGCAGCGATTGACAATATTATTGGCAAACTTGAAGCGCATGGCATGCTTGCCCTTGGTGAAAACCAAGCAATCACGCTAAAAGAAAGTCGTGAAATTTTAGAACAAGCAGTCGCTTAATTTAAAGTGTTATTAATAAAAACCGCTAGCCTTACAGGTTAGCGGTTTTTTTATATGTATTAACTATTTAATTCTTTTATTATTTGGCAGTCGTTTATAGTATTTGCGGTGCAGTTAGTTAATAAGCTGGCTAACGATACCTCGAGCTTTTTAAGTTCTTTTTGTGCCGCTCGTACTTTAATTAATTGGTTTTCGATAATATCGTCAACCTCAACACACGATTTATCGCCGTATGATTGCGCAACAAGTAGAGTTTTAATATCGTCTATTGGAATTTGTAAATCGCGACAGCGTCGAATAAAAATAAGACGCTCTGTATCTGCTTGGGTGTAGGTTCTATAGCCGTTGCTCTCTCTTTTTGGAGCAGGAATAAGGTTTATTTGTTCGTAATAGCGAATTGTTTTTGCATTAATATTAACTAAGTGAGCAAGTTGCTTGATTTGCATATTGACCTTCCAGTAACTAGAAGGTTTATTATGCTGCTGACTCCTTTTATATTCAAGTATTTAAAAGGGACTTCTTTTTAGAGTTTGTAGGCAGACAATGCATTCAAAGCGTTTTTTAATAGTGATACTTTTAGTACTTGTACACAGCTTTATTAGCTGTGATGGTGCTGCGTATCATTTACAAGAAGACGTGGATCACATAACCAGCGCGCAGTTACAAAGTAATATAACTGCCGATGGTAGCCAAAATGAGGCTCAAGCCTCTGCCGAAATTCATGCCCACCAACATTGTCATAGTGGCTATTACAGTACAGTAAATCACTCAATCAGCCCTGAGCAGAGTAACCCCGCGTTACCTGTACGCTATTGTGGATTAATTTATCCACCTATGTCGCGCCCTCCTATTTCACTTAGCTAGTTTTAATTTACCTTAATAAAATATGGTGCATTTTACTGCCTGCGTTTAGACGCTATATAGGCTGTGTTATATGCATATTTAGGTTGCTTACAAATTTACATTACGATTTTTAATTTTAAATTATTTTGTAAGTTAACCCTGTTTGTTAAAAAACGGACAAGCTATATGAATAAAAAACCAATTATGCTGGTGGCACTACTTTGCGTGCTGCCGGTATTTAATGCGCTGGCTAATGTTAGTGCCAGTGAAAATATACTCACGCTTAAGCAAGCGCTGAGTAATACCGAGCAACAAAATCCGATATTAAAACGCTACCCCTATCATCAAAAAATATTGAGCGCGCTTAAATCACAAGCCACACTTTCGCCAAACCCTGTGCTTAGTGTTGCGGTTGAAAACGTGTTAGGCACCAATGATGCGCGTGGCGTAAAAGGCGCTGAAATAACGCTCGGGCTTAGCCAACTTATTGAGCTGGGCGATAAACGCCAAAGTAGAGTAGGTTTTGCTACTGCAAATATTAAAGCGCAGGCTATACAGTATCAAAATACTCGTTTAGCGTTATTAGCTACCACCGCAGAGCGTTACTATAGCGCACTTAAATTTCAAACCTTATTAGCATTAAATGTTGAGCGAAAAAGCGTTGTAACACAGGCGCTCAAAACAATTGAGCAAAGAGCAAATGCCGGGGCTGTATCGCAAGCCGATGTAAGTCGTATGCGTTATGCACTTAGCCAAGTAGAGCTTGAGCAAGTAAAGCTAACAAGTGAGTTTGAGCGCGCGCGTTTATTACTTAATGAGCTTTGGATTGATGAGCAAAGTAGTGCTTTTTTAGCGGGAAATATTAACGTCATCACGCCGCTTAAATCACAGCAAGCGCTTTTAGATGCGGTAAATTTAGCACCTGAATTTGCCTTACTTCAGCAGCAATATATACAGCAAACGGCTAACTTAGCGCTGCAAAAAGCCAATGGGCAAAGCGATATTAATGTAGGTGGTGGTGTGCGTTACAACCAAAAAAATGACTCTAGCTCATTGTTGTTTTCGTTTTCTATGCCACTGCAAATCAGTAATGCTAATAGCGGTAATATTGCTGCAGCAGCAAGTGAACTTGCGCTTTTAAACCAGCAGCAAGGGCAGTTGCGAGTTCAGTTACGCCAGCAAGTACGTACTCTGTATGCTTATTATCAAGGGATAGCAAGTCAAGCCACGTTATTAAATAAGCAAATAATTCCTCAGACACAAACATTGATTGAGCAAAGCTTAAGCAGCTATCAACGCGGGCAAATTTCGGTGTTGCAGTTGCTCGATGCCCAGCAAGCACACTTTGACTCTAAACGCGCACTCATTGCAACCCACGCAGAGCTGTACCAAGTGCTACTTACTCTTGAGCGTTTAACTGGCCAATCTTTAATTGAGACTTACAATCATGAATAAAAATATAATTGCATTATTAGTATCACTTTCACTTGCTGGCAGCGTGTTAAGCACCAGTGTACTTGCATCAGCCGAGCATGGAGAAACTGAGCAACAAGAGCAAGGTCCACAAGGTGGTTTTTTATTAGTTGATCCTAAGTTAACTCTTGAACTTAAATTACAAGAATTTGCCGGTAATGTTGAGCTGCGTATATACGCTTACAAGCAAAGCAAGCCAATTAATATAAGTGATTTAAACATAACAATGAGTTTAAAACGATTAGTTGAAGCGCCGCAAAATATACTGTTCATAACAGAGGGCGACTACCTTGTAAGCACGCAATCAATTAACGAACCGCATTCATTTGTACTTGCCGTTACTGCTAATTATAAAGGCGAGAGTATTAGCTATGAGTACGAGCAACACGAAGGACGCACCACACTAAGCGAGCAAGCAATTGAGCGCGCGGGTATTAAAACCGAGACAGCACAGAGCGGCACAGTTGAGCTCACCGATACTTTATTTGGTGTAATAGCGCCAACCGCGCACGGTACAGTTGAAGTAATGGCGCCTTACACCGGTTTAGTTAACGATATATTTGCCAGCATTGGTCAAAACGTTAAAAAAGGTGACAAGCTTGCCAGCGTAACTAACCGCGAAACACTGCAAAACTACACCATTAAAAGCCCTATTAGTGGCGTTGTAACTGAGCAATATTTAAAGCGTGGTGAGCTTGCAAGCACCAGCGCACTTATGCAAGTAGTTAACCTTGATAAAGTATGGGTTGAGCTGTCGGCTTTTCCCGAAAATATTGAAAAGCTAGCCATTGGGCAAAGCGCTAAAGTGTACGACCTACATCATCATTTAAATACACAAGGCAAAGTGTTTTTTATAGCCCCAATGATGACTGGAGGGCACATAGCCCGTGCCCGTATAGAGCTTAATAACCCAGACGGGCATTGGCGCCCAGGCATGCATATAAATAGCGATGTAAGTGTGGCTAAAATAAATGCCAGCGTGCGGGTAAAGCCACAAGCAATTCAAGAGTTTAACGGTCAACCAAGTGTGTTTGTTCGTAAAAATAATGTGTTTGAAGTGCGTCCCGTTACCTTAGGTGCAAAAAATAGCGAATGGGTAGAAGTACTTACAGGCTTAAACGCGGGTAGCGAATACGTAACAGACAATAGTTATGTAATTAAAGCCGATATTTTAAAAAGCGGCGCAAGCCACGCTCACTAGGAGGCACCATGATTAATTGGATAGTTTCTTTTGCGGTTAAACGCCGCATGCTGGTGCTTGCGCTTACATTTTTATTTGCTGGATTTGGTGTATACAACATTCAAAATTTAGCGGTAGACGCAGTACCCGATATAACCAACGTACAAGTGCAAATTAATACCAAAGCGCCGGGGTTTACTCCGCTTGAAGCAGAGCAACGCATTACCTATTTAATCGAAACCGCCATGGCGGGCATACCTAAGCTTGATTACACCCGTTCGCTTTCGCGTTATGGGCTGTCGCAAGTAACGGTTATTTTTAATGAAGGCACAGATATTTATTGGGCGCGTCAGCAAATTGGTGAACGTATTCAAAGTATTCGCTCCGACTTACCTAGTAACGTAGAGCCAAACTTGGGTCCTATTGCCAGTGGTTTAGGTGAAATATTTACTTATAGTGTGCATACACAGCCCAATGCGTTAAAAGACGATGGCACCGCTTACAACGCCGAAGACTTACGTACTTTGCAAGATTGGGTTATTCGTCCGCAGCTTTTAAAAGTAAAAGGCGTAACCGAAATAAACAGTCAAGGTGGTTTTGAGCGCCAGTACCAAGTAGCACCAGTGCCCGAAAAACTCATTGCCTATAAGCTTGCTATTAGCGATGTAATTAGTGCACTTGAGGTTAATAACAGTAACCGAGGGGCAGGTTATATTGAGCGCTATGATGGGCAATATTTAGTACGCTCGCCAGGGCAACTTAAAACGCTAGAAGATATAGCCAATACCGTTATTGCTAAGCGCGATGATGCACCTGTACGCATTAAAGATGTGGCTAACGTGCATTTAGGCAAAGAGCTTAGAACAGGCGCGGCGACTTATAATGGCGAGGAAACCGTGCTTGGTACTGCCATGATGCTCATTGGCGAAAACAGCCGCGTAGTTGCAAAAGCCATGGCTGATAAGTTAGTTGATGTGCAAAAAAGCTTACCCGCTGGCGTAATTGTTGAAGCGGTTTACGACCGTACTACTCTTGTTGATAAAACCATAGCAACCGTGCAAACCAACCTGTTTGAAGGCGCCGTTTTAGTGATAGTAATTTTGCTATTACTACTGGGTAATGTAACGGGCGCGCTTATTACTGCAATGGTTATTCCGCTCAGTATGTTGTTTGCCATTACAGGTATGGTGGGTAATCGTGTATCGGGTAACTTAATGAGCTTAGGCGCAATCGACTTTGGTTTAATTGTTGATGGTGCTGTAATTGTAGTCGAAAACTGCCTGCGCCAATTGGGTGTGGCGCAACATAAACATGGCAGGCTACTTACGTTAAACGAGCGTTTAAATGTAGTAACTGCAGCCACCAAAGAGGTATTTACACCGGCTGTATTTGGTATTGTTATTATTATGCTGGTTTATTTACCTTTATTTGCACTAAGCGGCGTTGAAGGAAAAATGTTTCAGCCAATGGCGTTTACTGTAGTTGCTGCATTAATAGGCGCGCTTATTTTTGGCGTTACCTTTGTACCTGCTGCTATTGCGGTATTTGTTCGCGGTAAGGTTAATGAAACCGAAAACGCAGTCATGCGCGGCGTTAAAAAAGTATATAAACCATTACTTGGTATATCGCTCAAATTACCGTGGCTTATGGTGGGTATTGCTACTGCATTAGTATTGGTGCTTGGTTTTAAAGTTAAAAATATGGGGGCAGAATTTTTACCGCAGCTTGATGAGGGCGATATTGCTATGCATGCGCTGCGCATTACTGGCACCGGTATTGAGCAATCGGTACAAATGCAAAAAGAGCTTGAACAAGCCATTTTAAAGCAACCCGAAGTCGCTAACGTTTTTTCAAAAATTGGTACTGCTGACGTGGCAAGCGATCCTATGCCGCCAAACGTAGCCGATACTTTTTTAATGTTAAAACCTCAAGAGCAATGGCCAAATCCAGCACTCACTAAAGAAGAGTTGATTAAACAAATTCGTACTCGTGTTAACGATGTGCCTGGTAATAATTACGAATTCACACAACCAATAGAAATGCGCTTTAACGAGTTAATTGCCGGTGTGCGCGCCGATGTAGCACTGCGTATTTATGGTGATGACTTAAGCGTACTTAAAGCGTTTGGCGAAAAAGCGACAGGCTTAATGCGTAATATTGCAGGCGCTACCGATGTACGTTTGGAGCAAATGGAAGGGTTGCCAACACTTTCGGTAACACCAATGCGCGACCACATGGCGTTATTAGGCTTAAGTGTAAACGACATTCAACAAACACTTGCCGCCGCTGTTGGTGGTGTGCAAACCGGGCTAATTTACGAGGGTGATAAACGCTTTTCGTTATTAGTGCGCCTTGATAAGCGTTGGTCTAGCGATGTATCAGCACTTTCCCGTTTGCCAGTTGCTTTACCTAAAGATAGCAACCCGGAACTTGCGTTTGTACCGCTAGGTGAAGTGGCGACTATCAGCATTGAAAAAGGTCCTAACCAAATAAACCGCGAAAGTGGTAAGCGCAACGTAGTGGTAACTGCCAATGTAGAAGGGCGCGATTTAGCAAGTTTTGTAAGTGATGCGCAAGCAAGTATGAATACAGATCTTAACTTACCAAGTGGCTATTGGCTTGAATACGGTGGCACATTTGAGCAATTGCAATCGGCAAGTAAGCGGTTATCCTTGGTTGTGCCGGTCACTTTATTGCTTATATTTGGCTTACTTTATAGCGCCTTTGGATCGTTGCGAGATTCGTTAATTATATTTAGTGGCGTGCCTTTGGCGTTGACTGGTGGTGTGTTTGCATTATTGCTGCGCGATATGCCGCTTTCAATTTCAGCAGGTGTTGGCTTTATAGCCCTAAGTGGCGTAGCCGTATTAAATGGCGTGGTTATGCTTTCGTTTATTAAGCAATTACGAAGCGACGGTTTGAGTTTGTTTGAAGCAATACACAACGGCGCATTACAGCGCCTGCGCCCAGTATTGATGACAGCACTAGTGGCGAGCTTAGGCTTTATACCCATGGCACTTAATACGGGGACGGGTTCTGAAGTGCAAAAACCTTTAGCAACAGTAGTGGTTGGCGGAATTATTTCATCCACTTTACTCACGCTGTTAATTTTGCCCGCACTTTATAAATTAGTGCATGCAAAGTTTAATAAGCAAAAAGAGGCTGAGTTAATCTAAATATTATCGATTTAAAGCTAATAAAAAAGCAGCTGTAGTTACAGCTGCTTTTTTATTTGGGTATTATTTAGCAAAAATACTACATTAATTATATTGAAAAAGATTATCCCAGCGCTCATCCAGTATGGTTTTTGCGTGATCTAAATTTATTGCGCTATACACACCATTAATGCACGTTACTAAGCGCATACGCACCAGTTTTTCAAGCGCGTCAGTAATTTCAAAATCGAGGTCGCATTGATACCTTACTTTAAACCAATGCTCTATTTGCTCATCAAGCATTTGTGCGCTTAAGCCACTTTCTGATTTTAGTAAAAAGGTATACGCAAGCAGGGCTTCTTTTATGTCTTCTTCTTCGGCGGCATCTATAAGCGTGTGAAATACGCCCGCGTTGTTATCGAGATTTTTAAAGTAGAGGTTATCGCTTAGGGCTTTCATAAATTTTATTTTGCGATTTTTAAACTTACTCCATTCTTTAAAAATAAAGCTGCCAAAAACCCCCATACCAATGGCAAAGGTAATAAAATGCTGTTGAGTCATTTCTACCGCTTCATTTCTAAAACCACCCCAAAAAGCAAACAGAGCAAGTAATAATACGATTGATGCGCCCAATTTAGTGATAAGTACCACCGCACCGCCAACTAAAGCGGATGAACCAATAATGACCTTATCGATAGGGCGCATGCGCACTTCGCTATTAGGAAATAGCATTTCAAGATCCGCCTTTGGCACATTTTGAAATAGCTTTACTATGGTTGAACTTGGCTCAAACCCCAGAGGCGTTTTATTTTTAGCTTTAAAATAAGCGCTATCTTTAAAGCGAATAAACACCGCAACACGGTCGTAATTAGTAAAGTGCAACGGCTTTTTACGAAGGCCCCAAAAGCTGGTAATAGTTTCACTAAGTTGCGACTCGCCACGGCGATAAAAAACCACTTCTTCAAAGTCATCAAATTCAACTTCAAGGCGCACTTTAAATAGTGACTCTTCGTTTAATGCATCTTGTAAGTCTTCATTGGTGATCACTTCAAAATTAGCGGCGTTAAGTACCTTGGCAAAATCTTTAGCAAAATCACGTTGGCACTGTGCTTTTTGTTCTGCCGATACGGGGGCTAAAGATCGTGTGTCGCTATTGGGATCAAACGGCGCATAGTTATTTTTAAGTGACTCAAGTGTTGCGTGGTAATCGTAATGAATAAGGCTGGCTAATAAATCACAAAACTGTTTAAACGATGTTTGTTGTGTGTTGTTATTGAGCTCTTCGCTACACATATCAACAATATCTTGCTTTCTGAAGGGAATAAAACGCGCACTTTGCATAAATTAATAACTACTGTAATAAGTAAATTCAATGATATAACTCAATAATAAAAGATCGCCGTAGCTATTACCAATTTGTTAATAATTAAAGTGTTTTATAACTAACGGTGTATATTTTCAGTCTAGATTAACTTAAGTATGTAATGATAAAGCATCTGAAATCGCGTTTTATTCACAATGAAAGGGAGTTATTATGGCGATTCAAAAAAAGCTTAAACAAAAAACACGTAATTTTATTGAATCTAAGCATATGCTCAGTGGCATTACCGTGGCGTCGTTTTTAGAGTCGACCATAGTACCTATTCCGCTTGAAGCTGTTTTAGTACCCTTAATGCAAGCACGTCGAGAAAAATTATGGCTTATTGCTTTAATGGCCACTTTGGGATGTATTGTGGGGGCGTTATTTGGTTATGCGCTGGGTTATTACTTATTTGATGCCGTTGGCGATTGGATCATTAATAGTTTTTCAAGCCCCGAGCAGTTTGAAAATGTTAAACAACAAATGCACAATCAAGGCTTTTGGTTTGTAATAACGCTAGGCATAGTGCCTGTTCCATTTCAAATAGCCATGCTGGCAGCGGGTGCGACTAAATATTCCCTCGGGTTATTTTTATTAGCCAGCGCAATTTCGCGTGCTATACGATATTTTGCTTTAGCGGTAGTCGTTTATTATGCCGGTAATAAAGCTGAGCAACTTATTAGCAAACATAAAACTAAAGCCATGATTACTTTAACTGTTTTTGTAATCGGTATATGGTGGTTAACGACGGTAATTTAATACCGCTAATTTACATTAAATAAAATAATAAGAGTATTCCATGGATGAGTTGATTGGGTTAGCTGGGCTATTTATATTAGCGATAATAGCAGGCGCTATTTGCGGGTTTATTGCACTTACACAGCTTAAAAGCTTAAGGCAACAAGTTGTACTGTTAACAGCTAAAGTAAATAGTTTACTCCAGCAACAAGAACAATTAGCACCGCTTGCTAGTAAGCAAGCGCCACCGCAAACGCAACCACAAGTAAGCACACCAGCACCCGTTTCAGCGCAAGTAAAAACCGCGGTTATAAGCGGCAATGAAGCTGCAGTTACAAAAACAGCTAAAACAAATACCTTCCCTAAAAAAACTAGCGTTTTAAATACATTATTTAATAAATTACGTGCAGGGTTTGAAGAAAACTGGATGACCTGGATAGGCGCGATAGCGCTTGCGTTTGGCGGTATTTTTTTAGCAAAATACAGTTTAGAAGCCGGGTTACTTTCGCCCGTTATGCGGTTGAGTTTAGGTGCATTATTTGGCCTTGGTTTAATAGCAGCCGCTGGGTATTTACATTATAAACGCATTATATTTGAAGGGTTTAATAACTATATTCCGGCAGCCCTTGCTAGTGGCGGCTTTATTACTTGCTTTGCGCTAGCCTTACTAGCTTACAGTAACTACGCCATGCTTAGCTCCACAGTTGCATTTGTGCTGTTGGCGATTATTGCTTTAAGTGCAAGCGTTATGGCAATTAAGTTTGGTCCTTTACTTGCTGTTTTGGGCATTATTGGCGCCTACAGCGTGCCTATTTGGGTTAGTAGTAATAGCGTTAATTTATTTTCTTTATTTATGTATGTTGGCTTTGTTAGTTTATTTGCCGCCATAGTGGCGCACCAAGTACAGCGTATTTGGCTGTGGTATTTACTCTGGGCAGGGCACGTTTTTTGGCACTTAGCGGGTTTTGTTTTACTTGAAAGCAGCACCATTTGGCTACTGGGTGTTTATGCAGTCGCCAGTATTATTGGTCTTATAGCTATCCCTCGGTTAGGGGTAAGGTTTGCGCTAATTGAGTTTCGACCGCACAGCTTAAAGCGTTTAATTAACGTACTGCCCGATCACCCGTTAATGTTAGTGTTTACCGTACCGTTTATTTTGATGATGCTATTGCATAGGTTCGACGCGCAGTTTCAGATATTTAGCTTAATAACTTTAGTGTTAATGCTGTTTTTAGTACTAAAAAATAGCCGCTGGGATTTATGGCAAGCTGTGTGTTTAGTAATAGCCTTTATCGTTTTAGTCAGTACTCAGCAAACTTTTGATTATGATGATGCCTTGTTTATATTTAAACAAGAATATGGACTAGGTTTAGTGCTGGGTTTTGCCTTGACTGCTTATGGCCTTTATTTTGGTCGTAAGTTTCCTAAGCGCTTGGCATTTCATATTACCGGTGCATTTAGTTTATTTTTAATGATAGCCACTTTATACGCACTAATTCCTAATTCAGCGTTAAGTACAGCGTATCCGCTTTGGGCAGTTATATTACTTGTTGGCAGTGCTGTTTTAATAAAAAGCGCGCTGCACAGTGCTAGTTTGTATCAGCGTTTTACCTACTGGATAGCAGCAAATGCTAATATTACGCTCGCGATTACTATGCTATTAAACGACAGTGGCTTAACCATAGCGCTGGCTATTCAAGTGTTATTGATTAGCTTACTGATCAAACGCCACAGTATACCTATGCCACACTGGCCTATTAAAGCGCTGGTGGCAGCATTATTATTACGATTAACTTTCGCACCTTGGACACCAAGTTACGAAGCACTTACTATTTTTGGTTTGCACTGGAGCATAGTGGTGTACCCGCTGTGTACGGTGCTATTTTATGTTGCAGCAAGATGTTTTAACACATCAAAAATGCAGTTATGGCTAGCAGGTGCGGCGCTGCATTGCTTGGCATTATTTATTACCACCGAAACCAGTTATCAGCTAGTAGGGCATTATCCACAATTTGATTCATTGAGTTTTTACGAGCAAGTACTACTGGTTTGTAACTGGCTTGGGTTAGGTTGTGTGTATTTATATCGCGCGCGAATAGCAGGGAGTTTAGCAAAACTGTATCGCTTTGGCGGCTTTGCATTGGCGGGCTTAGCTGGTGTGTTTGCACTAAAAACCTTAGTTGACGACAATCCGTTATTGAGTGCGATAGATATTGGTGCTGCGCCAATATTTAACTGGTTATTGTTATTATGGTTAGTACCTGCAGGGTTAACTTTATGGTTAGCAAGGTTACTTAAAACTATAAATACTAAGATAATTGCAATAGTTCTCGCAATTGCGGGGGCATTTACCTTTTTAGCAATTAACAGTTTAATTCGTCAATATTGGCAAGGGGCGTATATTTACTTATCTAAGGGGGTAGGTAACGCTGAGCTTTACAGCTATTCTATTATTTGGCTAGTACTGGGAGCAAGTACGGTTATTGTGGGCCATCTTAAAAATCAGCTACTAATACAAAAAGTAGGTTTAGGCTTATTGGCCGCGGTTATTTTAAAAGTATTTTTAATCGATATGGCAAACTTAACAGGTTTACTAAAAGCGATATCGTTTATTGGATTAGGGTTATCTTTAGTGGGGCTTAGCTGGTTGTTTCAAAAGCTGAGAAGCCGCGCTAACCTTGCTTAAGCCTTTATAAAATAAAGTAAAGGAAAACCCAGCCCGCTATTACTAACAGGCTGGGTATAATTTTTAAGTACTGTGATTTAGCAGCGCTTTTAGTTTGCCCGGTTTAATAGGCTTACTTAGATAATGAATATTAGCCGCTTTAGTTTCTAGTTTAAGCTCTTCATCGCGCACCGCTGTTATTAAGATAGCAGGGACTTGGTGTTGCCAAATATCTCTCAGGGTTTTTATAAGTGTTATGCCGTCGCAATCATTACCTAGTTGGTAATCCATTAAAATCACATCGGGTGCGCTGTGCTCATTAGCGTGCGCAAGCACCTGTTCAACGTTATCAAATAAGGTGTAATTGGCTTGCCATTTGTTGAGTAAGCTTGCCATGGCAGCTAGATTGGCAGGATCGTCGTCAACGGCAACAATATTAATGGCGGCGCGGTTTTCCATTACACTATTAGCAATATTTTTATGCTGTACAAATTTTGCATCACCATAAGGTACTTCAATACTAAAGCGGCTGCCTTTATTAGGCACTGAGCATACATCAAGCGGTAAGCTGAGTAAGTCAGCCATTCTTTTTACTACTCCTAGACCTAAGCCTATGCCTTTATTGTCGCCAGCCTCAACCCGGTAAAAGTCATTAAAAATTTTAGCTTGCTCTGCTTCACTGATCCCTTGTCCTGTATCCCATACTTCTATGCGCAGGCTATGTTTACGGTTTCTACAGGCAATTAAAACTTTACCGCTTTGTGTGTACTTAATTGCATTAGAGAGCAGGTTTTGGATAATGCGTCGTAAATAAGTAATATCGCTGTGCACTATTTGTTGGTTAGAAAGCACTTTGAACGATAACCCTTTTACACTGAGTAAAATACTCGACTCGCTTTTAAGCGGTTGCAAAATATCGTCAATACAAAAGTGGCGTGGTGTAGGCGCCATTGCGCCTTGTTCTAACTTGGCTATTTCGAGCAGAGCCGACATTAAATGCACGGTAGAGTCTAGGCTGTCTCCTAGTTTATCAAGATTATTTTGATTAGTGCTATTGAGCTGCTTTTCGTCAATGGCGGCAAGGTATAAGCGCGCGGCATTTAATGGCTGTAAAATATCGTGGCTCGCCAGTGCTAAAAAGCGGGTTTTACTGTCGTTGGCTTTTTCGGCCTCACGTTTGGCTAAAGTTAGCGCCTGCTCAGTTTGAACTCGGCTATCTATTTGCGCTTGAAGGTCTTTATTAATGGTTTGTACTTCTTGAGTACGCGCCTCGATGCGGTTTTCTAAATCGATATTAATTTCTTCCAGCGCATTTTGAGTATTAATATGTGTTGTTATGTCTGAAAAGCTGGTAACAAAGCCGCCATCAGGCAAAGGGTTACCTATCATTTCGTACACTTGGCCGTTGCGGCGGTGGCGAATAAAATGATGCGAGGTGCCATTTTTTAAATGACGAACCCGCTTATCTACATGGCGTTCTATTTCGCCTGGACCACATTCACCACGCTCTGCGTTGTAACGTATTATGTCTTCTACCGGTTGGCTCACTTCTAAAAAGCCTTCAGGGTAATTAAACATTTCGCTATAGCGTTTATTCCAAGCAACAAGTTTTAAATCTTTGTCGACCACAGAAAGACCATGGCTTAAGTTTTCAAGCGAGGTAAACAATAAGTTTTGGTTAAACTGCAGTGCTTGGGTGGTTTCATCAAAAAAGTTAACCACTTCTTCAAATGCCATGCGCTTACCAGACGATACAGTGTGCACTAATGCCTGAGCCGACGATGCACCAAGCACACCGGTTAACGCACGTTCGCAATAAGCAATAAACTCAGGTTTGGGGTGCGCGTTGTTGTCACTTAAATGATGGGCTAGGGCATAATTGGCTAATACTTGCTGGCTGCGCTGAATACCTAAAAAGGTCTGTAGCAGTATTTTAAAGTCGTATACTGTGGCTTTAACATCTTTATTTAAACGCTTTGATAAAATAGTCTGATCTTTTGGGTTAACAAATGCAGCGGCCTGAATTTTATCAATTAATCGCTCCTCAGCCCCTAACGAAAAGCTAATATAACAACCTATGTTAGCAAATAACGCAATCAGCGTGCCGCGGGTCATAAGGGTTTGTTGTAGCTCGTTATTTAGCGTGTTGCCAGCATCTAAAATAGGCAGCATTAAAAACAGCACCCAGCATATAAAGCCTGCAAGTAAGCCCGCATAAACGCCATAAGCATGGCCTTTTCGCCAATATAAACCACCTACAATAGCGGGTAATAATTGGGTTACTAACGAAAATGCCACCAAGCCCATGCTCGCTAATGCACTTCCGTGACCAAACCAATGCTGATAAAAATAAGCCAAGGTTAAAATACCGGCAATAGCAAAGCGTCGTACTAATAGTATTCTCGATCTATAGCTGGTGGTTATTAAGTTGCGTTTAAATTTGCGACGCAGTATTAGGGGCAGTACTACATCGTTTGAAATCATAGTACTTAAAGTGAGTGTTGCTACCACTATCATAGCAGTGGCAGCCGACAAGCCACCAATAAAAACGAAGGTGGTTAAAAAGGCATTATAGTGCAGCATTGGCAGGGCTAAAACAAAGCTGTCGGGTGAAAAGCTACGGCCTATTTCTGGGTGAATAGCGGCAGTTGCTATTGGAAAAATCATTGCTGCGGTAAGTAATAAGTACAGTGGAAACGCCCAGCGCGCGGTAAATAAATGACGCTTGTCTTGATTGTCGACCACGGTCACATGAAACTGACGCGGTAGGCAAATAATAGCCGCCGCAGCCATTAATGACTGGCCAATAAAGTTAAAACTAAAAAAGTCAAAGTCGGCCCAGTGTGTCCACAAAGGCTCGTCTACTTGATTAGCATAAGACTCAGGTAAGTTAAATAAAGAATACACAGCCAGCCCAGCCACCGCCATGAGTGCAATTAATTTTATGAGAGATTCAAACGCTACAGCAAGCATTAGCCCTGAGCGATATTCAGTGACATCAACTTTTCGAGTGCCAAAAAATATCGCAAATAACGCCATAATTAAAGTTGCCGACAGGGCGACTATATCTCCAGATATTTTATTACTTGTTTGCAGCAGTAAAAAGCTCGAACTGAGCGCTTTTAATTGCAGCGCAATATACGGAATAGTCGCTAGTAGCGCGATTAAAGTCACCATAATAGCGGTGGTTTGGCGCTTGCCATAACGGGCAGAAATAAAGTCGGCAATGGTAGTAATATTTTGCTTTTTACTCACTAAAACTAATTTACGTAAAAAGCCTTGGCCGAAAAAAAATAATAATGCGGGGCCTAGTAATATTGGCAAAAAACTCCAACTGCTTGTGGCTGCAGTTCCTACCGAGCCGTAGTAGGTCCAAGATGTACAATAAATACCCAGTGAAAATGCATACACAAAAGGGTGGTGACTAATACGCTTAGCCAAAGGCGTGGTTTTATCGCCCCAACTTGCGAGCCAAAACAGCACCCCTATATAGCTCAAAGCAACAAAAATTAGTACGGCAGTCATGTATTTATTAAACCTTTTTGAATATGCACTCAACTAGCATGGACTATACACAATACCAGAGCTTGAATTAAGTGTGGGTGCGATATTTATTTATAAGTTTAAGTTATTGTTTTTAATTACTATTTATAAACATTAAATTATAGCAATACAGTATAAGACTAATGTCGCATGTAATCTAAATCCTCGCAAAATATTAACAAACCTTCTCTAATTAAATTTTTAAATAGCTGAAAAGTAATGCTTTTTAATTTTAACATCTGCTAAATACTGATTCTTTACTTAAAAGTTAACAAACTGTTACGACTATGGTCGCAATTCAATATTTGCATTGCGTTGCTAAATTGGTAGATGAAAAATAAACCACTCATTACTTTTTAGTGATGCTTAAAGGGGAAAATAAAAATGGCTTTTAAAGATGAAGAACAAGCAAAAGCTTATTGGGCGGAAAATATTTCACTGTTATTTAAATTATTAGCAGTGTGGTTTGTCGTGTCATTTGGTTTTGGCATATTACTGGTTGATGTACTTAATGAAGTACGTTTTTTTGGGTTTAAACTTGGCTTCTGGTTCTCCCAGCAAGGTTCAATTTATACCTTTGTGGCTTTGATTTTTGTGTACGTAGTCAAAATGAATACGTTAGATAAAAAATATGGCGTAGACGAATAGGAGCTAAGCAATGGATGTTCAAACACTCACGTTTTTAATTGTTGGTTTAAGCTTCGCGCTTTATATCGGCATTGCAATTTGGGCCCGAGCGGGTTCAACTAAAGAGTTTTATGTAGCGGGCGGCGGCGTACCTCCTTTAGCTAATGGTATGGCAACCGCTGCCGATTGGATGAGCGCGGCGTCGTTTATTTCAATGGCGGGTATTATTTCGTTTGCGGGTTACGACGGCGGCGTTTACTTAATGGGGTGGACAGGTGGTTATGTATTACTTGCCATGTGTTTAGCGCCTTACTTACGTAAATTCGGCAAGTTTACTGTGCCAGACTTTATTGGCGACCGTTACTACTCACGTACCGCACGTTTAGTTGCTATTTTTTGTGCCATATTCATTTGTTTTACCTACATTGCAGGGCAAATGCGTGGTGTAGGCGTGGTTTTTTCTCGCTTTTTAGAAGTAGAAATTGAAACCGGTGTATACATAGGTATGGTTATTGTATTCTTTTATGCTGTTTTAGGTGGTATGAAAGGTATTACTTATACGCAGGTTGCACAGTATTGTGTGCTGGTATTTGCTTACTTAGTACCGGCCATTTTTATCTCTATGATGATGACAGGTCACTTCCTGCCACAAACTGGTTTTGGTGCCACACTGATTGGCGGAGAAGGTGCTTATGTGCTTGATAAGCTAGATGGCATAAGTTCGCAATTGGGCTTTTCTCAGTATACCGAAGGCTCTAAGAGTATGATTGATGTATTTGCTATTACCGGTGCATTAATGGTGGGTACTGCAGGTTTACCACATGTAATTGTTCGCTTTTTCACTGTACCTCGCGTTAAAGATACGCGTATATCAGCGGCATGGACCTTAGTGTTTATTGCTATTGTTTATACTACAGCACCAGCAGTTGCTGCATTTGCTCGCGTAAACATGGTTGATACTATTAACGGTAAAGATGGTAGCGGTACAGAGTATGCACAAGCACCAACGTGGATCAAAAACTGGGAACGTACCGGCTTAATTACCTTTAATGATAAAAATGGTGATGGCAAAATGTTTTACACTTCAGGCAGCATTGACGATCCAAACAGTGCTAATGAAGTAGATGTTGACCGCGATATTATGGTACTTGCTAATCCTGAAATTGCTAACTTACCAGCATGGGTTATTGCCCTAGTTGCTGCCGGTGGTATTGCAGCAGCATTATCAACAACCGCAGGTTTACTGTTAGTTATTTCTACCTCCGTATCGCACGATTTACTCAAGCGAACCCTTAAGCCCAATATTAGCGATAAGCAAGAGTTACTCGCAGCGAGGTTAGCTGCCATGGTCGCTATTGTTATATCCGCCTACTTTGGGATTAACCCGCCAGGGTTTGTGGCATCGGTGGTCGCATTTGCCTTCGGCTTAGCGGCAGCGAGTTTCTTCCCAGCTATTATTATGGGTATATTCTCTAAAGCAATGAACAGAGAAGGCGCAATTGCTGGCATGGTAACGGGTATTAGTTTTACCGCCGGTTATATTATTTACTTTAAGTTTGTTAGCCCAGAGCTTAATAGTGCCGAGCATTGGTTTTTAGGTATTTCGCCTGAAGGTATTGGCTTAGTAGGTATGATAATTAACTTTGCAGTTGCTGCAATAGTACTTAAATTTACTAAACCGACACCACTGGAAATTCAGCAGTTGGTTGAAGGTATTCGTAATCCTAAAGGGTCTAGTGAAGCTCACGATCACTAAATCTATTTGCTTAACAGGCAATAAAAGTACCAAAAGCCCGACTTAAGTCGGGCTTTTTATTTGTTTAATAAATGATTACATTAAACCTTATATAAATCACTTAACGAGCGTAACTATGAGTGCAGAGCAGCAAGATATAACCCAATTTGTAACTATGCAGGCCCCGTTTAGCATGCTTGAGGCGAGTGCTTGCAGTTATTTTGTAAAGCACCTTGATATTGCTTACCTCAACCGTGAAAACCAAGCACAATGGCTGCAAAGTGAGCATCCTAAGTTATTTTTAATTCGCTCAGGCTTATACGATTTAGTGGATAGTAAAGGCGATATAGTTACGCGTTTAGCACAAGGTGATTATTTTGGTTTTCCATCGTTATTAACCGGTGAGGCGATGCAAAACAGGTTGGAAGTACAAAAAGAGGGCATAGTGTATATGCTGCCTCAGGAGCCGTTTGATTATTTGCGCCGTGAATATAAACCGTTTGAGCAATATTTTGTTCGCGCTCATGCAAACCGCTTACTCTCATCACATTATAAAAGTAAAACTGAAAGCTGGTCGGAGAGAAAAATATCGGAATTAATGACCCGAAAAGCCATTACTTTAACGCCAGATTCGAGTATTCGCCACGCGGCAAAACAAATGCAAGAGTATGGTGTGTCATCTATTATGATCACCCAAGATGCGCACTTAGTTGGGGTAGTAACCGACCGCGACTTACGTAATCGGGTACTGGCAGATGAAGTTGATCCACAGCAAAGCGTAAGCAGCATAATGACAGCAAAACCCAAGTTTATTTTTGAAAATAACCGGGTTTTTTCAGCGCTGCACCTAATGCTTAAACATAATATTCATCATATTCCAGTACTTGACGAAAACCACAAACCTTTGGGAATGATCACCAGTACCGATTTATTACGCCAGCAAAAAAGCGACCCGGTACAACTTATAGGTCGTATTTATAAAGCGCGCGCTATTGTCGATTTAAAACGCTACGCCAAAGAGATCCCAGAGTTGCTGCGCGGCTTTTCGTATAATATTGACGACATATCGCTAATTGGCAAATTACTCAGTGGCCTAACCGATGCACTCACCTCGCGGCTAATTTACTTGTATCAACAAGAACATGGAGTAGCACCAAGTAGTTTTAGTTTTATTTGTTTTGGCTCCCAAGCCCGTGAAGAACAAACCCTACATTCAGATCAAGACAATGGCTTATTATTACCCGATGGTTTAAATGACGATGAGTTAGCCTACTTTAAAGGCATGGGGGAATATGTTTGCGAAAACTTAGTAGAGTGCGGCATTAGACGTTGCCCTGGCAATATAATGGCCAGTAGCGAGTTGTGTCGAATGAGTATTAGTGACTGGCGCGAGCGCTTTTTTAAATGGATAAGCAGCCCAACCCCTCAAGCCATGCTCAACTGTAAAATATTTTTTGATTTACGCTTTATCGAAGGCTCACACACACTTTATAGTAAGTTTTATGAGCAACTTACGCACATGTCACGCAACGAATTATTTTACGCCGCCATGGCCAACGACATTGACTCAAACAGCGTGCCCATAGGCTTGTTTAATAATTTTAAAACCGAAAAAACAGAAAAAAACTATAAATATATCGACTTAAAAAAACGTGGCGTAGTAATAATTAACGACATAGTGCGTTTATATGCATTAAGAGCGGGGATTCGCCGTGCCAATACCCAAGAGCGTTTAGACGCATTGTTAAAACACACTTTACTCAGCAAAGAAGATATTTATAACCTAAAAGATTGCTGGCGTTTTTTAACCCAGCTGCGATTAAGCACGCAAATAAATCAAGAAGGGCTGCCCAGTAATTGTATTAACCCCGACCAATTAAACTCTTTAGAGCGCCACCAACTCAAAGAAGCATTTTATCTGGTAAAACAAGCGCAGCAAGCCGCTGTGTTTAAATTTGCCCGTGGTAGCTTATAGCATGGCTGTTTATAAAAAAGCGGCGCACAAAGCGAGTAATAAACATTATGGTTAAGCGCTTAATTACCCGTTATTTTAAAAGGCGACAGCTACTGGCACATGCTGCTTTAAAGCAGCGCTACCTAGTGATTGACTTAGAGCTAACTGGGCTTGACGCCAAGCAGCACGAAATAGTGTCGCTAGCTTGGGTGGTTATAGAAAATCAATGTATAAAAATGAGTCAGTCGCAGCATTTAATTAATAAAGAGGTTAAAAACTTGGCACAAAGCCCAGTTTATCACGGCATTAATAATGATAATGTAGCTGCAGGGCAAAGTTTACATAGTATTTTAGAGCACCTTAGCGAGCACTTTAATGACTGTATTTTAGTGTTTCATAATGCCATGCTCGACTGGGGTTTTTTAAAACCAGCGCTTAAAAATGCCAATATTACTACGCGGCCAAAACTAATACTCTGCACCTTACAAATAGAAAAAAAGCGCCTGCAACATCAAGGCGTCGAAATAAAGCAAGATGATTTAACGTTAAACGAATGTCGTAATCGCTACGAACTGCCTAGTTATCATTGTCATCACGCACTTACCGACGCACAAGCCACAGCAGAGTTATTTTTGGCGCAGTGCCATCAAATAAGTAGTGGCAGAGGATTAAAAGTGAGGGAGCTTGTTTAGTTGCTAGCTTTATTTGCTACGATTTAAATCACTACTTTATGCACTCTTAACCTCTTTAATAAATAGTGTTTATGCATTTTAAACACCGTACTTGGCTTTTATTTTTATCTGAAAGCTAAGGCTACCATCTGAAAATTAAGCGCTAAATCAAGCTATTTTTGACCTTAGCTTGAAACTATTTTACACTTTCGTAACCTTATACATATTCTATTAGTATGTTTGTGAGCTTATAAGCTATTCACATCACCCCAAACAATTGAGTTTTTATGCTAACAAAAATATTAAATTCATTACGTGTAGGCGCTTTAAGCCTTATGGCAATTTTAACCTTATCGGTGCATGCTCAAAGTGCTTTGCCAGAGACAGGTTTGACCGTTGGTGTAGCGGGGGATGCTCCCTTTGTTATACACAATCCCCAAAATAATTCACTAGAGGGGATTTCACTTACAATTTGGGAAAATATAGCCGATAAAAAAAATTGGGAATACCAATATAAATATTTTACTACGGTTGATGAGGCACTTACCGCTTTGCAGCAAGGCGAAGTTGATTTACTTGCTGGGCCGATTAGTATTACCTCGGAGCGAGTGGAAAAGTTTCTGTTTTCTCAGCCTTATTACCAATCGAGTCTTACTATTGCCTCGCGCGATGAAAATGCCAGTATTTGGGGTAAAATAAAACCCTTTTTTAGTATGCAATTACTAATTGCTGTTGCCATATTTTTATCTTTACTAGCCATTGTTGGGCTGCTCTTTTGGCTTGCTGAGCGCAAACATTCTCCAGAGCAGTTTCCTGCAGATCCAAAAAGAGGGATAGCTAACGGTATGTGGCTAGCCATAGTGACTATGAGTACAACAGGTTATGGCGACATGGCACCGGTGAGCTTAAAAGGCCGAGTTGTAGCTGGTTGTTGGATGATTATTTCATTAATTTTTGCTACATCAATGATTGCAGGTATTGCCAGTACTCTTACCGTATCAAGCTTTAGCAGTTCTACTATTACACAAGTTGAACAATTTCCAGGTAAAAAAATTGCAGCATCAGCAGGCTCGCCAGCTATAGGCTTTATTGAAGAACATCAAGGCCAAAAAGTATTGGTAAATAACCTAAGCCAAGCCATGGAAAGACTAAAAGATAAAAGTGTTGATGGCGTTGTTTTTGACCGTCCACAATTGTTGTTTTATAAAAATAAACATAAAGCAGAGAATATTCATATTCCAAGTGCGGAGTATTATAAGCAAGGTTACGGCTTCGCATTTAGAGCCGACAGTAAACTAGTTAACGACGTTAACTTAGTTTTATTAAGGCTTGCAGAAGATCAAAAAATTGAACAAATAATGGCAGAGTATTTAGGTGATAAATAACTGTTATATAAGCCTTAGGGGCTACCCTTAAGGCAATAATTAATTATTATTTACTTTATCATCAATAATTTAAATTATTGGGTGCCAGTTTTATTTCGTAGTTACATTTGTTTTGAAAATGCCTAGAGATTAGAGAGTAATTAAGATTAGATAATCAAGAAGTAAAATAAAAGCACGGCACTATAATGCCGTACTTTTAGTTATTATTATTAGAAAAAAGAAGCCATTGCGTAGGCTGTTTTTTCAAACATAAGTGGCTGGGCCTCCTCAAGTTCTAAATTTGCTTTATTAGCCGTGGTGACCACACGGGTTCGGTATTCTTTTTGATCAGTTGCTTCTGAGTAAGTTTGAGTTGTTGCGCCATCGTCAGATATTTTAGTATTGGTCTTTGAATCACGACGCACTATTACGCCACTACGAGCTCGCTCTTTTATTTGAATATCGGCCACCAAAAGATAGGTTACGTCTTTAACAAACGCATTTGTGGCAGTTGAAACTAAGCCACCAATTATGCCACCGGCTGCGGCCCCGCGATATCCACTACCAGATGCAAATGCTACTGCAGAACCTGCAGCAACGCCTTCGTAACCCCTGCTTAAATAGTTTTCAGCTGCTGTAGGAGAGGCCTTTTCTAAGTTACGTACAAAAACACTCATACTGTATTGCGCATCACTAGGGCTATCGACAATTTGATAGCCATTACCACTACTCTCTATTTGAGTGATCAGGGATTGTCTAAACACATTACGATCAAATTCCATTACTGCAGATCGAACCTCCATATAAATTTTTCTCTGTTGTGATGGAACAGGATCAACAAAGATAGAAGTGCTGAGCTTGGTTTGTACATCCAAATCTTTTTTAGCTATTGAGGTATGAATTGCTCCACAACCCGAAATAAAAAGCGTAAAAACAGCAAACAGTACAATATATATTTGATGCATTATCATAGTAATTTCCTTCTAATTTGAATTTATGGATCAGACAGATTAACTAAAATCATTACTCTAATAATACCGGCCGTGATAACGGTAGTAGTAACGACAATTACGATACTGAGTCCAGTTATATCTGAGTAGATCTCGACAGGTATAGCCGTTACGCCAATAAGTGCCTTTGTATTCTTCAGGTTTAATATTTTTCTCTAGCATACTTTTTATATAAGCATCGACCTCTTCAGGCTTTTCAGCCAAAAAGGGTCTAGACATAACCTCAGCATTCAATTGTGCTTGCATGCGTGCCAATTCATTTTTTTCTGATTTGGTTTGCTGTGCGTTGGTATTAAATGCGCATATAGCAATAAAAATGGCTAGAAACTGATGTAAAACTAACCTGTTGGAGAGTGAAACATGACTACTGTTCATAACCTTGCTCCTTAAAGTGTTGCTTAAGCGAATGTGCGTAGCAGTAATTATATAATAGTCAACATTGTTCAAAAAACAACCAGAGTGGCAGGGGGACATTTTTTACTTATGCGCAGTAGATACTAAATGGATAAGTATCCAGCTGTAGCGTCAAAATATGCAGTTAAAGTTTTTTGTATTAAAATAAAATAGCGATTGAAAATTAATAATGCTATATTTAACAGTAGCTTAAATCTATAGGGTTTTGCTGGTTGGTTACTAACGGCGACTAGCTTTGTTTATAGTAGCGTTATTGCTAGCGTGAAAATGGCAGGCGTTGTTTTGCTCTGGGAGCAATTTATTAAGCAAAGTTCTGACAACGAATGGCCGCGAGTTACATATTTAACTTATCATTTATTTAAAGTTTCTAATCGCTCCCTCTTATAATAAAGCTCAAGGTCGATTACAATACCGCCATCTAAAAGGCACATTGCCTTTATCTGCACGCAAAAAGAGTGGATTTTATATTTCATGGCAATCAAACTTGCAATTAATGGTTTTGGTCGTATTGGTCGAAATATTGTCCGCGCGTTATACGAATCAGGTTTGAGCAACGAGATAAAAATTGTTGCGATTAACGAACTTGCTGACCCTGAAGCTATTGCTCACTTATTAAAATACGACACCTCTCATGGTCGTTTCTCTTTTCCTGTAAAGCTTGGTGAGGACACCATTAGCGTAGCAGGCGATGCTATTGCTCTTTTCTGTGAGCCAAATCCGGCGGAATTACCTTGGAAAACCTTAGGTGTAGACGTAGTACTTGAATGTACTGGGGTTTATCACTCGCGCGAACATGCACAGCTACATTTAACCGCAGGCGCTAAAAAAGTGTTGTTTTCGCATCCTGCTGATAACGATGTTGATGCCACTATTGTTTATGGTATTAACGACGATGAGCTAAAACCAGAGCACACTATCGTCTCTAATGGTTCGTGTACTACTAACTGTGTAGTGCCGGTTATTAAAGTGTTAGATGATGCATTTGGTATTGAATCGGGTGCTATTACCACAATACATGCCTCGATGAACGATCAGCCGGTAATTGATGCCTACCACCACGATTTACGCCGTACACGCGCAGCCAGCCAATCTATTATTCCAGTTGATACAAAACTAGCCCGCGGTATAGACCGTATTTTACCTAAATTTAAAGGCCGCTTTGAAGCCATTGCTGTACGCGTGCCTACTATTAACGTAACGGCTATGGATTTAAGTGTAACGGTTAATACCGATGTAGATTTAAATGCAGTAAATAACGCGCTTAAAGCACAAGCTAAAGATCGCCTTGAAGGCATTTTAAGTTACACCGCAGAGCCACTAGTATCGATTGATTTTAATCATGATCCACATTCTTGTATTATAGATGGTACCCAAACACGAGTTAGTCATAAACGACTGATAAAGTTACTAGTTTGGTGCGATAACGAGTGGGGTTTTGCTAATCGAATGCTCGACACTGCGCGTGCAATGGTCGCGTTAGAAAAAATAACTAATATAAAATAACCGCCTTTTATTGGGTTTAGTATCGTTAACTAAGGAGATGTTCATGTCGGTCATAAAAATGGCAGATTTAGATTTAAACGGCAAGCGTGTATTAATTCGTGAAGATTTAAATGTACCCGTTAAAGCAGGTAAAGTGACGTCAGATGCGCGTATTCGTGCGGCGCTACCAACAATTAAGTTAGCCCTTGAAAAAGGCGCAAAAGTAATGGTTATGTCACACCTTGGCCGCCCTACGGAAGGGGAATATGACGAAGAGTTTTCTCTTGCTCCTGTCGTTAATTACTTAAACGATGCCCTAGAGCAAACAGTACGTTTAGAAAAAGACTACCTAAACGGTGTTGAACTTGCTGATAACGAAGTGGTGGTATTTGAGAACGTACGCTTTAACAAAGGCGAAAAAAATAACGACGAAGCGCTATCTAAACAACTTGCAGCATTATGTGATGTTTACGTAATGGATGCATTTGGTACGGCGCATCGCGCACAAGCCTCTACCCATGGTGTAGGATTATTTGCAGATGTTGCGTGTGCAGGGCCATTATTATCGGCAGAGCTTGAAGCTCTTGGCAAAGCACTTGATAACCCAGCTCGCCCATTAGTGGCGATTGTGGGTGGTTCAAAAGTGTCTACTAAATTAACAGTGCTTGATTCACTATCAAAAATTGTTGATCAGCTAGTAACCGGTGGCGGTATTGCTAATACCTTTATTGCGGCGGCGGGTTATCCTGTTGGTAAATCGCTTTACGAAGCTGATTTAATGGATGAAGCGAATCGCTTATGCGCAGCGGCTGTTGCTAACAATGGTGAAATTCCAGTACCGACTGATGTTGTTGTAGGTAATGAGTTTTCAGACTCAGCAGTAGCAACACTTAAAGATGTAAGTGAAGTTACCAGCGACGATATGATTTTTGATATTGGCCCAGATACAGCAAACAAGCTGGCAAAAATAATTGCTAATGCAGGTACTGTAGTATGGAATGGCCCTGTTGGCGTGTTTGAGTTTGACCAATTTGGTAACGGTACTCGTGCTATTGCCCAAGCTATTGCTAATTCAAATGCGTTTTCGATTGCAGGCGGTGGCGACACCTTAGCGGCAATTGATAAGTACGGCATTAGCGATAAAATATCGTATATTTCTACTGGTGGTGGTGCGTTTTTAGAGTTTTTAGAAGGCAAAAAGCTACCAGCAGTTGAAATGCTAGAATCGCGCGCTAAGTAATTTATTTTATTTAGGCGTAAGCGGATGGAGGTTACTTCATCCGCAATAATTAATTATTAAATACCTCTCACCCTAATTTAATAATTAATTTTACGCGTTAGTTACTGTTTATCAGTACTAATTCGTGGCGCAGTGATTGCGCCAAACTAACACATCCGTTCAAACTAGATGGCAGAGAACTGCTATCAAAAAATTGGAGAAAACCCAATGGCTTTAATCAGTATGCGACAACTTCTGGATCATGCCGCTGAGCATGGTTATGGCGTACCTGCTTTTAACGTTAACAACCAAGAGCAAATGCGCGCAATAATGGAAGCGGCTGACAAAACCAATAGCCCTGTAATTGTGCAAGGTTCTGCAGGCGCACGTGCTTATGCTGGTGCCCCATTTATTCGTCATATGATTTTAGCAGCGGTTGAAGAGTGGCCACATATTCCAGTGGTTATGCATCAAGATCACGGTACATCACCGGGTGTATGTCAGCGTTCAATTCAACTTGGGTTTTCATCAGTAATGATGGACGGCTCATTATTGAGCGATGGTAAAACACCTTCAAGCTACGAATACAACGTAGAAGTAACCCGTAAAACTGTAGAAATGGCACATGCGTGTGGTGTTTCTGTTGAAGGCGAACTGGGTGTTTTAGGTTCGCTTGAAACAGGTGAAGCAGGCGAAGAAGATGGTATTGGCGCAGAGGGTAAATTAACCACTGAGCAAATGCTAACTAATCCAGAAGAAGCGGCTGACTTTGTAAATAAAACCCATGTTGATGCGCTGGCAATTGCTTGTGGTACATCGCACGGTGCGTATAAATTTACTCGTCCACCAACGGATGATATTTTAGCGATTGATCGTATTAAAGCAATTCATGCACGTATTCCAAATACTCACTTAGTAATGCATGGCTCATCATCGGTTCCACAAGAATGGTTAGAAATAATTAATCAGTACGGTGGCGAAATTCCAGAAACTTACGGTGTGCCAGTAGAGCAAATTATTGAAGGGATTAAGTTTGGAGTACGTAAAGTTAATATTGATACAGACTTACGTTTAGCATCTACCGGTGCGGTGCGTCGCCATTTGGCGCTTAATCCGGCAAACTTCGATCCGCGTAAATTTTTAGCGGCAGCAACTCAAGCCATGACCGATATTTGTATTTCGCGTTATGAGTCGTTTGGTACAGCAGGCCAAGCTAGCAAAATTAAACCAATTTCATTAGATGAAATGCATCTTAAGTATTTAAGCGGCGAGTTAGACCCACGTATTAAATAATTGATCATTTTAGACTTTTTACTAAGCCAGTTGCATTGTCACTGGCTTTTTTTATGCCGTTTAGGGATCAATATCTTACTAACAGCAGGTAATTAGGATCACTAAATTACTAACGTGATCAGTTTGAGATCATTACTTTACTAAGTAAACGGGTATTTTAGCCCTAGTTGGCGCTTAAATTCATTATTAAATAAAAGAATAGTACAAACAATCATCAGCTTAGCTATTTCACTGGGTATAATAGTGATCCCAAAACGGATCTGCTTAATAAAACTCTGATCTTTTAATTTAAGATCATCACAATGCAGAACATAATTGTATTACTAGGTTAGCGTATGCTATTTAAGTGAGCAAAGTTGGCTGCTTTAACACACAATGTTAGTAAAATAATGATCCTGCTATACGCTTTGCTTTATCGCTATAATTGCGTGTAAATATTTATTTAGTCACTATTTTGTGTTTTTTTACTGTTATATTAACTTACGCGCTAGGTTTTCATAAAAGTGTCATACTTAGTCATAATAATGAAAACAAATTCGATAGCTAAGAGATAAATGGAATGTCACGTAAAGTATTAGTCGTTGATGATGAAGCACCGATCAGAGAAATGTTGGTTTTTGTTTTAGAACAAAATGGATTTCAGGCAATTGAAGCAGAAGATTACGACTCTGCTATTGCGGCAATGGTAGAGCCATACCCAGATATGGTGCTACTCGATTGGATGTTACCTGGGGGTAGCGGAATCCAAATTGCTAAAAAGTTTAAACAAAATGAATACACGCGCGCTATTCCCATTATTATGCTCACCGCTCGTGGCGAAGAAGAAGACAAAGTACGCGGCCTAGAAGTAGGTGCCGATGACTATGTTACTAAGCCATTTTCGCCAAAAGAACTCATGGCCCGCATTAAAGCGGTTATACGTCGTGTGTCGCCCACCTCATTAGAAGAAGCAATTGACGTACATGGCCTGCGCCTTGATCCTATTTCTCACCGCGTTACCTCAGGTGGCAGTGAGCTTGATATGGGGCCTACCGAATTTAGATTACTACACTTTTTTATGACCCACACCGAGCGCGTATATAGCCGTGAGCAATTACTTGATCAAGTTTGGGGTACTAACGTATATGTTGAAGACCGTACGGTTGATGTACATATTCGCCGCTTACGTAAAGCTATTTCACCCTTAGGACATGACCGCTTAGTGCAAACGGTACGCGGAGCAGGTTATCGCTTTTCAAGTAAATTATAATGTGCTTGCAGCTTAACTAAGTACCAATGGATAGCGACTTTAAGGTAACAGTGTATGTATAGAGTTATTAATAAACGCACCTTAGTTAAACGGCTGTTTATCTATTTTATACCTTTACTGCTAATAGGGCTGTTAGTAGGTGCCCCATTTTTATTGTTATTTTTAGGCTCATTTTCGCTACTTATTTGGCACTACTACCAACTTTATCGTTTAAGTGATTGGTTGCTTAATCAACAAAGCTTTAACCCGCCCGAAGGAGAGGGTGCATGGGAGCAGGTATTCGAAGGTATTTATCAGCTGCAGCATCGTAATCGTAAAAAGCGTAATGAACTATCGGCATTAATTCATCGCTTTCGTGATGGTGCTGAAGCCATTCCTGATGCGGTGATAGTGCTGCAAAATGATTTAACCATTTATTGGTGTAATCAACTGGCATTAAAAGTATTAGGCTTGCAGTGGCCTACAGATCAAGGGCAGCGTCTGGATAACTTAATTCGTGAACCTAAATTTGCTAAGTATATGCACCGCGGCCAATTTACCGAGCCACTGGAGCTTGAAAGTGGTCATAACATAGAGCAAATACTTGAGTTTAGAGTTATGCCCTATGCCAGCACACAGTTAATGGTAGTAGTACGCGATGTAACCCGCTTAAAGCAACTAGAACAAATGCGCAAAGACTTTGTTGCCAATGTGTCGCATGAACTGCGAACCCCGCTCACGGTGGTTACAGGCTATCTTGAGATGATGGATAGCGACATGATGCCACCGCCCGCAATGTGGAATAAAGCCCAAAATACTATGCTTGAGCAATGCAAACGCATGGACAGTTTAGTTACTCAGCTGCTATCACTATCGCGTATAGAAGGTGCGCGTAAGCAAAATAACGATAAAGCGGTTAATGTACCCTTACTACTTAACTATATTCAAACAGAAGCTAACTCAATTAATCAGCAAAAAAAGCATCAGCTTATTTTTAATATTGATACTTCCTTAGATATTAGCGGATCAGCAGATGAACTGCGCAGTGCATTCTCTAATTTAGTTTTTAACGCCATTCATTACACTAAACCAGGCGGGAAAATAACAATATGTTGGCAGCGTCAAAACGATCGAGCTTGCTTTAGCGTAACCGATAATGGTGATGGTATTGCGCCTGAGCATATAAATCGTTTAACGGAGCGCTTTTACCGGGTAGATAAAGCGCGCAGTCGCACTACAGGTGGTTCAGGCCTTGGGCTCGCAATTACCAAGCACGTATTAACTCGCCACAATAGCCAGTTAAATATTAGTAGTGTTTTGGGTCAAGGTTCGTGTTTTTCTTTTGATTTTTCAAGTAATAAAATAGTACCTATGAGCAGCACAGTACAAACAAGTGGCAAGTCATAAAAGTGTCATTTAAGGGTAATATCACTGTCATCTACACAATTTACAGTGAACACAGTTAAAAAATGGGACGAACAAATTGGAGAACCCCACATGAAATTTAAAAACTTAGTTGCCGCAATGGGTGTGGCTGTTACAACGTTTGTATCTGCACAAGCAGTCGCTTTGGATAACGCACTACCTGAGTATCAAAAAATTAGTGGTGTTTCAGGGAACTTTTCATCGGTAGGTTCAGACACATTAGCGAACATGATGACATTTTGGGCTGAAGAATATAAACGTATTTATCCAAATATAAATATTCAAATACAAGCAGCTGGCTCATCAACTGCGCCACCGGCATTAACCGAAGGCACAGCAAATTTAGGGCCAATGAGCCGTAAAATGAAATCAAAAGAAGTTGAAGCATTCGAAAAACGCCATGGTTATAAACCCACAGAAGTACGGGTTGCCATCGATGCACTTGCGGTATTTGTACACAAAGACAACCCTATAGAAGGGCTACGTATTGATGAAATAGATGCTATTTTTTCATCTACTCGTAAGTGCGGTGCAACGCAGCAAGTTAACCGCTGGAGTGACGTAGGTTTAACTGGAGAATGGGCTGCTAAAGATATTCAATTGTATGGGCGTAACTCGGTATCAGGCACTTATGGTTACTTTAAAAAGAAAGCACTGTGTAAAGGCGATTTTCGTAATAACGTAAATGAGCAACCGGGTTCAGCATCTGTAGTGCAGTCTATTTCATCTTCATTGAACGCGATTGGCTACTCAGGAATAGGCTATAAAACCTCTGGTGTACGCACAGTTCCACTGGCCAAAAAAGGCAGCCACTTTGTTGATGCAACGCTTGAAAATGTAGCACAAGGTAAGTATCCGCTGTCGCGCTTTTTATACCTTTACGTGAACAAGCACCCTAATAAACCATTAGCACCAATTGAAGCTGAATTTTTAAAAATGGTATTGTCGAAAGATGGGCAAAAAATTGTAGAAAAAGACGGTTATGTACCGCTTTCAGCCAAATTAGCTGAAGTTGAGCTTAAAAAGTTAGGCTTAAATTAAGTCACTAAATTATACGCAATAAAAAACCGCTCATTGAGCGGTTTTTTTATATTTACTGTTCAGGTACAAGCTTAATACTTATATGTTACCTAAGTTTTCGGCTTGTGCTTTACACTGATTATAGCTCTCAACACACTTAGCTGAGCATACTTGCTGCTTTAAACCTTCGCCAGTTGATTGTTGCTCACAACTACTTTCGCATTGATAGTTTTGTTGTGCACATTGATTTAACTCTGGATTTCCAGCGTTATTCTGACAACCTGCTAATAGCATAAATGTAAGGGCTACTGCGCTCATTTTTATTAAAGTATGCATGCTTATCCTTAAATGAAAGTCGCGGTTATATTAAACTTCAACCTGAAGGTTATCGATTAATCTAACACTGCCTAAATAGGCCGCGGCTAAAATAACAAATTTGTTATCATCGAGTGTAGCAGCTTTTAACGTATCTCGTTGAGCTATCGAAAAATAGTCTGGTTTTAATCCAGCTTGCTGTAAACTTTGTTTGGCTGTTTCTTCCAGCGTAGCAAAGTCTGTATTACCACTTTTAAGTTGCTCAGCGCAGTTATTAAGCACTTTAAAAAGTACGGTGGCACTGTTTTTTTGCTCATTCGATAAGTAACCATTACGCGAACTCATAGCAAGCCCAGAGACTTCACGCATAGTTGATACACCAATAACTTCAACCGGAATCGATAAGTCGCGAGCCATAGTTTTAATTACTTGTAGCTGCTGAAAGTCTTTTTCGCCAAAACAAGCGTAATCTGGCTGCACTAAATTAAAGAGTTTAGTAACAACTGTTGCCACACCTCTAAAGTGCCCTGGGCGTGAACCACCACAATAACCTAATGAAATATCAGGTACATCTACAAAGCTTTGTGCAGCTAAACCATTAGGATAAATAGTCTCTACACTTGGCGTAAATACAATATCAGTTTCAAGATCGGCTAAGCCACGCTTGTCCTCATCAAGGGTACGAGGGTAATTGTCTAAGTCTTCATTAGCGCCAAATTGCATAGGGTTAACAAAAATGCTTACTACGACTTTATCGGCCATCATTTTTGCTTTTTCGACTAACGAAAAGTGGCCTAAGTGCAAGTTGCCCATAGTGGGTACTAGGGCAATGCTTAATCCGGCTTGACGCCATGCTTTAATTTGGCTACGTAATGATTTAATTTCAGTAATTGACTGCATTATTTAAACTCGTGTTCGGCACTTGGAAAGGCACCGCTTTTTACATCGGTACAATACTTTTTAACGGCTTCAGGCATATTGCCTGTTTCGAGTAAAAAGTTTTTCGAAAATTTAGGAATAAACCCAGCAGAAATACCTACTAAGTCGTGCATTACTAATATTTGACCATCGGTAGTATTACCAGCGCCAATGCCAATAGTAGGAATAGTTAATGCGTCGGTAACGCGTTTTGCCAGTGCGCTTGGAATACATTCCAGTACTAATAATTGTGCGCCAGCCGCTTCAAGGGCTTTTGCATCGGCAATTATTTTTAGTGCTTGCTCTTCTGCACGCCCTTGTACTTTAAAACCACCAAACACATGTACCGACTGCGGCGTTAGGCCTAAATGACCACACACAGGAATACCTTGTTGAGTTAGGGCTTCAATGCTCTCAAAAAGCCATTCACCCCCTTCTAACTTAACCATGTTTGCACCAGCACGCATTAGCTCAGCGGCATTTTTACAGGTGTCGTTGGGGCTCGAATAAGTCATAAACGGCATATCAGCAATTACAAACAGCTCACGGCTACCCGCACGTACGCAACGAGTGTGATAGGCAATATCTTGATTAGTTACGCCAAGTGTATCGTCGCCGCCTTGTAATACCATACCCAAAGAGTCGCCAACTAAAATAACTTCAACGCCGTTATCATGAAATAACTTAGCAAAACTGGCATCATAAGCTGTTAAAGCAGTAATTTTATTTTTTTCTGCTTTCATTTTATTTAAAGTTGAAACTGTTATTTTAGACATAATTTTCTCACCGGCATAAGCCTTAGTTAATTACTGTGGTAATTGTTGTAAATTGTTAAGCGGTAATGTATTTGCAATAGTGTGTAGTGCAATGCCGCTGGGTAAAATAAGTTTTGGCGCAAGTTCTAGCAGTGGATACACAACAAACTCACGTTCAGTTAAACCATAATGAGGCACTATAAGGCGCTCGGTATTAATTGTTTGTGCGTCAAACAATAACATATCTATATCTAAAGTACGTGGCCCCCAACGCTCGGCTTTTCTAACACGGCCATGCTCAAGCTCAATTGCTTGGGTTAAATCAAGCAGCTTTTCAGGGCTAAGCGTAGTGTTTATGCAGGCAACGGCGTTAATATAGTCAGGTTGGTCTTGTGGGCCCATGGGCTTACTCGCATAGTAATGCGAAACACTTATAAATTCACAATCTGGCAGCTTTTTAAGCGCGGCAATAGCGTTATCAAGCTGCTTTTTTGGTGAGTTTAAATTGGCACCCAAACCTAAATAAACACAGTGCATAGAAGTTACTCTGTTGGCTTTTTAGGTGTACGACGGCGAGCGCGTCTGCGTGGTTTTGGCCCCGCAGGCTGACCCAAGGTTCTTACCATTTCTTTTTGGCCATTAATATCTAGGCTCAAATAGTGTGTCCACCACTGAGCAAGCTCGCTATGTTGTGTTTCGCCTGCCTCCACACGCATTAATAAAAAGTCGTATGCGGCTTTAAAGCGAGGTTGCTGCGTTAATCTGTATGCACGTTGGCCGGCACGTTTATCTAAACGATGCTGTATATGCCAAATGTCGCGTGCGCCTAAAGTAAAGCGTTTAGGAACAGCTATGTGCTGGGCGTTATCGCTAAGTACACTATTAATTGCTTGCGAAAATGCATCGTATTCAGAGAGCTGCTCTTCATTTTGTACTGTTTTAGTGCGCTCTAATAGCGGAAACCAAAGTAGCGCAGCAAATACATACGCAGGGGTTACTTTTTTATCTGCGTTAATACGATCGTCTGTATTTTTAAACATGTTTTCAATAAAAGTGGCTTCAAGCCCGCCCGGATTATTATCTAAAATACGGTTTAGCTCTGGAAACAGTGAGTTAAATAGGCCGTATTTGCGCAGCATTAAGTAGTTAGCTTGTGCTTTGCCGTTTAAAAACAGTTTGAGTATTTCTTCAAACAAACGCGCTGGTGGAATGTTGTCTAGCAAACTTGCTAAAGCAGTCATCGGCTTTTCGCTGTTTGGTGCAATTTTCATATCTAGCTTAGTGGCAAAGCGTACCGCACGTAGCATGCGCACCGGATCTTCACGGTAACGCGTTTCTGGATCGCCAATTAGCTCAATTTGTTTAGCTTTTATTGCGGCTAAACCATTGGCGTAATCGTAAATACAAAAATCGTTAATTGAGTAATAAAGTGCATTGATTGAAAAGTCACGGCGTTCTGCGTCTTCCTCAATACTGCCAAATACGTTATCGCGTAGCAATTGTCCTTGCTCACTCGATTGGCTTATTTGGTTTTTGTCCTCTGGCGCTTCGTGGTGCCCGCGCATGGTAGCTACTTCTATTATTTCACGACCAAATACAATGTGAGCTAAACGAAAGCGGCGGCCAATTAAACGACAGTTTCTAAATAACTTTTTAACTTGTTCTGGCGTGGCATTTGTTACCACGTCAAAATCTTTTGGCTGTTGACCTAACAATACATCGCGAATACAACCACCAACTAGGTAGGCGTCAAAACCACCGTCTTTTAAACGGTATAAAACTTTGATTGCATTTGGGCTAAATTGTTTACGAGAAATACCATGTTCACCTCGTGAGATCACTAGCGGTTCGCTGCTTATTGCCGTGTTTTCGGCACTGGCATTAGGGCCGATTATTTGTCGACAAAATTGAAAAAGCTTGGAAATAATAGTCTGTCTCCTAGAAGGTGTTGATTGACTTGCCATTGCAATCAAAATTACAGCAAATGTAGGTGTTATAACCTATTACTGGCTGATTAATGTAAATAGCATATATTTAGGCGGCTATCATATACCAGCAAGGTTTAAAAATTAAGTTGCTGCACTGAAATTAAGCCATTTTTAGCGATTTTTATTTACTTAAAGGTCTAAATTATTGCGCGCGGGGAGTTGTGGGCTGCTAAATTTGAATTTCAGCAAGGTTTGGCACTTGATTTAAGCTAAAGTTATTTACCCCCCATGCAAGTAGTTGCTCAATATTTAAGTCCATAAGCTGGTTATGTACCGCTAGGCCTAAAAACGCGAACACATCGATAAGTACCGGTTTAGGGTTTTGCTTACAAATTGCTGGCGCATAATTTTGCTTTGAGAGCTTAAAGCCTGGCTTTGCAACCGCTAAGGGTAAATGAGCAAATTGGGGTACTTGTCTATTAAGTTGTTTAAACAAACTGATCTGTCGAACGGTAGGCTCAATTAGGTCAGCCCCTCTAACAATGCGCGTGATCCCTTGGTCTATATCGTCAATTACCACGACAAGCTGGTAGGCAAATAAACCATCGCTGCGCTTTATTATGTAATCTTCAGCAGCAAAGGCGTTATTAACGTTTATGTCGCCTTGAATTAAATCGTTAAATTGGTTGGTGGCAAAGCTTTGGCTAAGGCGCAGGGCACTGTGGGTTATATCTTGGTGCAGGTTTTTACAATGACCTTGGTAAATTCCGCCAATAGCTTTAATCTGTTTGCGCGAGCAACTACAGGCATAAATAAGGTTTTTATTGTGTAAAGAGTTAACAACATCTTGGTATAAATCTAAACGTTGTGTTTGATAAACGACGTTTTCATCCCAGTGCAGAGAATAGGCTTGTAAGGTATTTAGAATGTCGGTGTCGGCGCCTTTTACAACGCGAGTGGTGTCTATATCTTCGATGCGAACTAACCATTTTCCTTGGTTAGCTTTAGCATCAAGATAGCTACCTACAGCCGCTACTAATGAGCCAAAATGTAATGGCCCAGAAGGAGACGGTGCAAAGCGACCGCAGTATTTACGCGTTGGCGTAATAACGGCTGTAGTAAACATAACTAATTAATATAAGTTAATTAGCCACGTCCAGATTGCTTTTCTTTAATTTCTGCAAGTGTTTTACAGTCTACGCATAAATCAGCAGTCGGGCGCGCTTCTAAGCGGCGAATACCAATTTCGATACCACAAGACTCACAAAAACCAAAATCATCTTCTTTAATTAAGTTGATTGTTTTTTCAATTTTTTTGATCAGTTTACGTTCGCGGTCACGAGTACGCAGTTCTAAAGAGAACTCTTCTTCTTGCGCAGCACGGTCAACTGGATCAGGAAAGTTAGCAGCTTCATCTTGCATATACGATTTAGTACGATCAACTTCGTTGCGTAAATCGTTACGCCAAGTTTCTAAAATTGTTTTAAAATGAACACGTTGTGCTTCATTCATATACTCTTCACCTGGTTTTTCTTGGTATGGTTCTAAACCGGCTTGAGCCAATAATCCTAATCTATTTTGGTTTGGCATAACTCTCTCCTAAATCCTTAATTTAATGCCTCAGCATTAGCCGGCGGTATAAATAACAGAATCTCATACCCTAGGCAAATTTATTTTTAATTAATCGAATTAGCTGTAACCACGTTTATTGATTTAAAAGTATGATAAGTAATATTTGTACTTTTTTTAATCGCACTATCGGTTTCTAAACTTGCCTATATATGTGGGCTAAAATTTAAAAAACAAGGTGTTACTTAAAGTTTACTTTATATATTTAGCCCATTACCGCTGCTTTATATTTGTATTTACCAAAACCTAATTACAACACTTTGTATTAAATGATGATTATATAAAAGGGAGCTTCTCTTTTAAGATGATTTCGTTGGTAGAAATATCTGCTTTATATGCTAATACCTCAACGCCTTGGTTAATTGCCTCATTTAGTAACTGTGCATATTTATTGTCTATATGAGCAGCAGCGCTTACCTGGTTTATTCCCTGGTGCAGTACAGCAAAAAGCAATACTGCACGATGACCTTGCTCTACCATCTCTATTAATTCGCGAATATGTTTTTGCCCGCGCAGAGTTGGTGCATCAGGAAAGTAGCCTTGGCCACTGCGGGGGTTATCTTGGCTTAATAGCGTTACCGATTTAACTTCAACGTAGCAATTAGGACGCTCATCGCTGGTTAGTAAAAAGTCGATACGGCTGTTTTCGTTGCCATATTTAACTTCGCTTTGTAATTGCTCATAATTGTTAATCTCACTAATAATATTGGCATTTATAGCTTCAGCAACAACTTTATTTGCCACTGCGGTATTAACGCAAATAAGTTGCGATAAGCTATTTTGGGTGAGCTCTAACGATTGCGGGTATTTGCGTTTGCTATTAGTACTGGTGGAGTAAAAAGCATTAAAACCGGGTTCAGCGCAGCCAGTCATTTTACCTGTATTGGCACAATGGGCGGTAAACTCTGAGCCATCACTGAGCTGTAAATCAGCTAAAAAACGTTTATAGCGTTTTAATAAGGTGGCTGATTGCAGGGCAGGTTGGTACTTCATAATAACTTCCGTAGCGTAATTTATGTTATTTATCTCAAGCTGTTGGGAACTCAAGCGCTCTATAGTAAACTCGGTGGCACATTTAAGTGCAAGGATATTCTAACATGAGTGAAAAATTTGTTGTTCAACTAAGCGAGCAGTCAGCACCAAGCCATTGGGGCGAAAACGCGTCGTTATCTTTTAATGAACACGGGGCAACCGTTCATTTATCTGAGCAAGAAACATTAAAAAATGTTCAAAAAGCAGCGCGTACTATTGCTACTCAAGGCGTAAAAGCTGTTGAACTAACTGGCGATACTTGGTGTACCGAAAGCCAGTGGGCGTTTTATCAAGGGTTTGTAACGCCTAAATCGTTAAATGGCGTTACCTTTGTTGACAACGCACAGTCAGATATTAAAGAGCTAGGTAACTTAAAAACCTCAGCTATTTGGGCTCGCGAAATGGTTAACGGTACTGCCGATGACATTTACCCAGAAAGCCTTGCTGAAAAAGCCGCTGAATTTATTCAATCGTTAGCGCCTGAGCATGTGAGCTACCAAATTATTAAAGGCGATGCATTATTAGAGCAACAGTGGATCGGTATTCATGCTGTTGGCCGTGGTAGTGTTCGCCCGCCAGTTTTACTTGAGCTTGATTACAACCCAACAGGCGACGCAAATGCGCCAGTAAGCGCTGCGCTTGTAGGTAAAGGGATTACGTTTGACTCAGGCGGTTACTCAATTAAGTCAAGCGAAGGTATGCTAGGCATGAAGTGCGATATGGGCGGTGCTGCTACAGTAACGGCTGGTTTAGCACTGGCTATTAATCGCGGTATTGAAAAACGTATTAAGCTGTTTTTATGCTGTGCAGAAAACTTAATTTCTGGCCATGCTTATAAATTAGGTGACATTTTAACGTATAAAAATGGCACTACAGTTGAAATTGTAAATACTGATGCTGAAGGGCGTTTAGTATTAGCTGACGGCTTAATGGCCGCAGGTGAGAGTGGTGCGCCATTAATTATTGATGCTGCAACACTAACTGGCGCTGCGCTAGTTGCTGTTGGCCAAGAGTACAATGCTTTGTTTGCACTTGATAAAGAGCTAGTACGTGAAGTTGAAGACTTTGCTTCTCAAGAAATGGAAGCAGCGTGGCCATTACCACTTGAAAAGTGGCATCAGCAAAACTGCCCATCGGCTTATGCCGATACAGCTAACAGCCGTGCGCAAAAAGGCGGTGGTTATGGTGGTGCATCAAATGCGGCTGGTTTCTTATCGCGCTTTGTAGCAAATGATGGCAAAGGCTGGGTGCATATTGATCTGGCAGCTGCATTTAATATGAGCAGCACTAACCAATGGGCTGCAGGCGCTACCACACAAGGCATGCGTACTGTTGCTCGCACCTTGTTAGAAAAAGCGTAATATTTGCAGAGTTAGTTTATTAAAAAACTATAATAGGCACCGTTTGGTGCCTATTTTTTTGTGCTGCAAACAAGCATTTTGATTTAAATTACGGTAAAATCCCTCGCCTTAGATGTTTGAACGTTTCATTTACAGCTTTAATCTAAGCTGCGCTCAAATGTTGTACTCACCACTGGGATCCTAACTATGTCAGATAAGTGCTATATCACGGCTCAACAATTACTTGAAGATTCATTTCGCGTAGCAGCGCAAGTGTATAATGATGGCTTTCGTCCAGATTTCATTATTGGTATTTGGCGAGGTGGTGCACCCATAGGTATTGCAGTGCAAGAATTTTACGATTACAAAGGCATTGAAACCGATCACATTGCGGTACGTACATCGTCTTATTATGGCATTGGAAAGCAATCTAAAGAGATAAAAGTACATGGTTTACACTACATTGTAGAAAATGCTAATGCAGGTGACTCATTACTTATTGTTGATGATGTGTTTGACTCTGGCCGCAGTATTTTTGCATTAAAAGAAAAGCTTTCAGAGCTAATGCGTTTAAACTTACCGCGTGATATTCGCATTGCATGTCCTTACTACAAGCCTAAAAACTCTAAAGTAGACATGAAGCCAGATTACTATATTCATGAATCTGAAGAATGGTTAGTGTTTCCGCATGAGTTATCGGGTTTAACACCGGATGAAATTATTGCTGGCAAATCAGATCTAGCAAAAATACATGACATTTTGCTAGAAAAATAATCAACCTGCATAAATAAAAAAAGGCCATTAAGGCCTTTTTTTATCAACTTTTGCCGTAAAACACCGTTCCTTTAGGTCGGTGATATAAGGCAATAGTCGCGAAGCGACTAAGTGGGTTGTTCCTTTTTTATTGACTGTATATAATAACAGTATGATTATTCGCAAAGCTTATAAATTTCTTTTAAAAACAACACCCGATATTAACGCTAAAATGGCGCAATATGCGGGAAATTGTCGATTCTTGTGGAATAAAGC
>NZ_JAGGDL010000016.1:0-83401 GCF_017653575.1 Pseudoalteromonas sp. K222D | reverse complement strand
TTAAATCCAGAGAAAAAAGAAGCAATGCGGGCGGCATAAAATTTAATTTGATGCGACAACTAACTTGAAAAACTCCGTATTGAACTTGCGACACGCGATAATAAACGCCTTCAGCGGCTTTTAAAAGATGCAAAATTGCCAGCGGCTTTTAAAAGATGCAAAATTGCCAGTGGGTAAACACCTTAGCAGCTTCGACTTTACCCTTGTTGATGGGGTGAGTAAGCCCCTTGTTGCTGATTTAATAACTCAGCCGGATTGGTTGAAGCACGGTGGCAATATATTGTTATTTGGCGCCAGTGGTCTTGGTAAAACGCATATCGCCAGTAGCATCGGTTATGGCCTTATCGAACAAGGCCATAAAATTAAGTTTGTTGCCGCGTCAGCGATTGTTCAACAACTCCAGCAAGCAAAGCGACACTTGCGCTTGCAAGATGAGCTTGTAAAGCTCGATAAATACAGCTTATTAATCGTTGATGACGTTGGTTACGTTCGAAAAACGGAACAGGAAACGAGTGTGCTGTTTGAATTGATAGCCCATCGCTATGAGCGACACAGCATGATCATCACATCAAACAAATCATTCGAACAATGGGATGAACTATTTGATGACTCAACGATGACTGTCGCGGCAATCGATCGCTTGGTTCATCATGCAACGATTATTCATTGCGAAGGTGAAAGTTACCGACGCAAAACAGCGCTCAATAAGAGCAAATAAAATTCGGTGTCAACCGGCCAAGATAATTGACGCGGAACCGGCCAAGTTAATTGACGCTAGATAACTATGGAGAGTGAGCAGCCTATTACCTTTATTGATTTAGATAACGGTGAGTGTGGAAGTTACACTGTTCCTCGTGGCAACGACGATTAATGTTAAATGGCTATTTGGCGAGGTTTAATTTAGGTAAGTAAATATCATATCAGCCCGTTAAGTAACAGGCTGATATGATTTATGCGTTATAGTTTTTAGTAGTTAAACGGGTGTTTTTCTGAACTACAAAAAGTGGCTGCAATTATTTTTTTACAGCCAACCCTAATTTACAAGCGATTTTAAATGTTCAGTAAACTCATCACCTAAACTTTCATGGCGCATGCTGTATTCTACAATAGCTTTTAAATAACCGAGTTTGTCGCCACAGTCATGTGAGCGGCCGCTCATATGAAACGCTTCTACTGTTTCCTGTGCTATTAGCGCATCAATCGCATCAGTAAGTTGAATTTCGCCACCCGCGCCAACGTGTGTTTTAGCCAGTAGTGGCCAAATATTTTTACTTAATACATAACGACCAACAACCGCTAAGTTTGAAGGAGCTAACTCTGTGGCTGGCTTTTCAACCATGGCATTAATAGCGGCGCTTTCACCTGGGGTTAGTTCTACACCGTTAATATCAGCAATACCGTATTTGCTCACATCTTCCTGTGCTACAGGTTCAAGCATAATTTGGCTTGCTTGCGTTTCATTAAAACGCTTGATCATAGCTGCCAAGTTTTGTGTTTTTTGATTTGCGGTATAAGCATCGAGGATTACATCGGGTAATACCACTACAAAATCGTCATCACCAATAATAGGCTTGGCGCACAATACAGCATGGCCTAAGCCTTTAGCTTCGCCTTGACGTACATGCATAATGGTTACATCGGGTGGGCAAATAGAGCGTACTTCATCAAGTAAAACACGTTTAACGCGCTTTTCAAGCGTAGCTTCTAGTTCAAAGCTAGTATCAAAGTGGTTTTCGATCGCATTTTTAGAGCTGTGCGTTACTAATACAATTTCTTTAATGCCTGCAGCAACACACTCATTTACTATATATTGAATAAGAGGCTTATCAACCAACGGTAGCATTTCTTTAGGAATCGCTTTGGTCATAGGTAACATACGAGTGCCTAAACCGGCAACGGGGATAACAGCTTTCACAAATAGTCCTTTAATTTAATTAATCGTTTTAATATCTTTATAAATTACCAGCTCAGTAATATATCTAAGCTGAATATATTTAATCTTTTTAAAGGTGATATGTAATGTAAACAGTAGGTTTAATAACTAAAAAGCACCGAGCTCAAATGGAGCTCGGTGCTTTTTTAATTTCTACCTGATACCGGTGGTTTGAAACCATAAGTTAATTACTTACTTAAATTAACAACATTACTTACGCTTTCAGTGTCACCTTCAGATTCATTTTCAAGTCTGGCATTCCACACTAAATCACAAATACCATCAGTGGGATTAAAGCCAGTTGGTGCATCGAGTAATAGCTGACGAATTTTTTCGTGCTCAAAGTTATGGCAGGCAATATCAAGCGCATCAATAAATACATTAAGCTCAGTGAGCGGCAGCATTACTTCATGTGCGGTCATTATACGCTCATGCGGTGTTTGCTCTACGTTATCGCCTATTAATAGCTCTTCATACAGCTTTTCACCTGGGCGTAAACCGGTACATTTAATTTCAATATCACCATGCGGGGTATCATCTGTTTTAATTTCGAGGCCCGACAATCTAACCATTTTAGTTGCCAAATCACTTATTTTTACCGAGTCGCCCATATCAAGTACGAATACATCACCGCCCTTGCCCATAGCGCCTGCTTGTATTACTAGCTGTGCAGCTTCGGGAATAGTCATAAAGTAACGAGTTATATCAGGGTGAGTAAGTGTTATTGGGCCACCTTCTTTTATTTGGCGGCGAAATAATGGTACTACTGATCCACTTGAGCCAAGCACATTACCGAAGCGTACCATACAAAAACGTGTTTGGTGTTTAGCTCCTTGCTCTTGTGCTAAGCCTTGCAACACTAGCTCGGCCATACGTTTAGTCGCGCCCATTACATTTGTCGGGCGTACGGCCTTATCAGTAGAAATCAATACAAAGGTATCTACGTTAGCCTCAACAGCTGCTTTGGCGGCGTAGTACGTACCAAATACATTATTACGTACACCTTCTACTACATTGTGCTCAACCAATGGCACATGCTTATAAGCAGCGGCATGGTAGATGGTTTGCACACCAAAAGTTCTCATTACCGTTTCAAGGCGGTTTACACGTTGTACTGAGCCCATAATGGGGATGAGTTGAATATTTAGTGTGTTGTTAGTTATGTATTCACCCAGCTCTTTTTCAATTGAATAAAGGGCAATTTCACTGCGCTCAAACAAAACCAATTTAGTTGGTTTGAGTTTAACTATTTGTCTACACAGTTCTGAACCGATTGAGCCACCCGCACCAGTAACCATGACTACTTTCTCTGTTATATTGGCGGTCATTAAATCATCTTTAGGAGTTACTGGGTCGCGCCCTAGTAAATCTTCAATTTCAACATCTCTAAATTCAGAAAGCTTCGCTTTACCTTCAACAATATCGGCCATGCCCGGGATCGAAAGTACTTTAATGGTTAATGGCTCAAGTTGTGCGAGTACTTCTTTGCGCCTTGCACGTGTTTCACTAGGCATAGCAAGCAGCACTTTGGTTGCCTTACGTTTTTTTATTAATTCATGTATGTCATTAAACGCACGTACCGGTATGCCTTGTATTATAGAGCCATGTTTTGTCACGTCGTCGTCAATAAACGCACTGACAAAATACTCAGGGCCTGCATTTAAAGCAGTCGCTAATTGACGCCCCGACGAGCCTGCACCATAAATAATAACCGCATCTTTGTTGCTGGTGGTCATTCTTCCTATCAGTGCGCGCACTATAATACGTGAACCACCTACGGTTAATAAACATAGCCAAGCAAAAATAAATGGCATAGTACGTGGTATATCTATACCAACAAAAAATGCTAATAAAACCAAACTTACGGTGGTTATAAGCGTACCGAGTATAATGGCCCATACTGCTTGTGAGTTCATATACCGCAAAACAGCGCGATACAAGCCCAAGCTAATAAACGTATATAAACTAATGGGAATTAAAAGTATTAATAATAACCAATTACTAGTAACACTTAATGGCTCTAAGCTATCAAGCCTTACTATTAACGCCAACCAAAAGGCGGCTGCTATAAAAAGTGAATCGATACATAAAGTAATAACACGCTTTTTAGCACGCGGGGCATTAATAATTGAGCGGATAAAGCTATCCATAACACGTTCCTTTGCGGTTCAATTAAAGGGCATAACCCATGATGAGGTTTGAAGTTAACAATAATATAACTATAACAAAAAACTCATTAATGTAATTAGTCTTAAATGATGATTTATTTGTTACACGCTTGTAGAGCCGTTAGAGCTTAAGCGCTTAATTGAGACAGTTAAAATATATAAGTAATGTGACTATTGGTGCAGTAAACAATGCCTTAAAACTGTCTCAAGAGTGTCTCACACGAGACACTCTTCAAGAAATAGTGCATTTAAATTAATGCGTTAAAATCACCCGACATTTAGACCCAATAGATATTACAATTCGGGGATTACGCTTACGTGCTATAAAATTCTTTATCTAATAGGAATTCTACAACCCGCGTTAAGCCAACCTCACACTTCATAAGCAAATATCAATGCATAAACTCAAAACGGCGACTACAGCTTATATTTGTCATTATTTACTCACAATTATAAGCTGAGAGTTAATCGCACCTTTAAGATTTAGATGCCAACGCGAATACTTCTTTCATCACTTGTGTTGTTTTAGCTATTTCAGCTTCAGTAAGCGTTGGGTGCACTAAAAACATCAATGATGTTTCGCCTAGCTCTACTGCATTAGGTAAGCGTTTTTCTGGACGCCATGGGGTATTATCAAATGCTTTCTCTAGGTACACCTCAGAGCAACTTCCCTGAAAACATGGTACACCGCGCTCTACAATTTCATTCACTATACGGTCGCGATCCCAGCCTTCAGCTAGTTGCTCCGGCTTAACAAACATATAGTGTTTATATTCTGCGTGTTCAATGTAGCTTGGCACTGTTACTAAACGAATACAGTCAAATTCACTGGCAGCTTTATCTAGCTCAGCACCATATGCTTGACGTTTTGCAGTCCAGTCACTCATACGCGTTAGTTGAATACGTCCTAGTACAGCTTGTATTTCGGTCATGCGCCAATTGGTACCAAAGCTTTCGTGTAACCATCTAAATCCTGGTGGGTGCTCACGGTTATAAATAGCATCAAAGCTTTTACCGTGATCTTTATAGCTCCACATAGTTGACCATAACTCTTTTGAGTTAGTAGTTACCATGCCACCTTCTCCGCCGGTAGTCATAATTTTATCTTGGCAGAAACTCCACGCACCAACATGGCCAATGCTACCCACTGAGCGACCTTTATATTTTGCACCATGCGCTTGGGCGCAGTCTTCAATTACATAAAAGCCATATTCTTTACTTAACGTCATTATGTCGTCCATTTCAGCGGGCATACCTGCTAAATGTACTACTATCACGGCTTTAGTTTTCGGTGTAAGTACGGCTTTAATACTAGCTGCTGTAATTGCCTGGCTATTTAAATCCACATCTGCAAAAACAGGTGCAGCACCAGAGGTAACAATGCTTGAGGCAGACGCTAAAAATGTACGTGGTGTCGTGATAACTTCATCATCGGTCCCTACATTTAATGCTTTTAAAGCAATATCGAGCGCTAGTGTGCCATTACCTAAAGCTATGGCATATTCACTATCAGCCCAACTAGCAAACTCTTTTTCGAACTCACGACCTTCAGTACCGGTCCAGTAATTAACTTTATTTGAAAGCACAACACTACTTACGGCATCGGCTTCTTCTTGCGTAAAGCTAGGCCAAGGAGAAAATGGGGTATTTAACATCGTATTCCTATTTATTCGGTATAGAAAAGATCATAAAAGTATTTTAGTGATTTTTTATTACAACAGCGGGAGAGCCAAACGCTGTTACATTATCAGGTATATTTTTAACAACTGTACTACCTGCGCCTATTAAACAATTATCACCAATGGTTATTAATTGTTTTACTTGACTGCCAATACCAACCCAGCTTTTAGCGCCAACAGATACACCGCCGGCTAAAGCTACATTAGGGCAAATATGGCTAAAATCATCAATGCTGCAATCATGCTCAACAACAGCGGCAGTATTGATAATACACCCAGCACCTACGTTCGCAAAAGCGTTAATAATAGCACCTGCAAAAATCACTGTGCCCGGCGCTATCTTAGAATATTGACTTATAACTGCTGTTGGATGAATTAAGGTAATAAGATTAAAACTGTTTTGTTGTAATAGCTGTATTTTTTGTTGGCGGATTTCATTATTACCTATCGCAACTACAACGTCATTACTCAACGTGGTCTTTGTATTATTTAGGGCTATTAAATCAGCGCATGTACCGTGTATTGGCCAGTGTTCAATATGTGTTTTACTGGGATAAGCGTCATCATAAAAGTTAACTATAAAACCAAGCTGCTCTGCAATATCAGCAATCACTTTGCCATGACCGCTTGCACCAACTATAGCCAACTCTTTAATCATTATTAGAGCCTTTAAATGTTTCTATAGTCACATGGCCGTCAGCACTTATGCCTTCACGCACAAACACTTTTTTTACGGTAAGCAATAATATTTTTAAGTCGAGTAAAAAGCTTTGATTATCTACATACCAAACATCGAGTTTAAATTTTTCATCCCAGCTAATAGCATTACGACCATTCACCTGTGCCCAACCTGTAATACCTGGTCGTACATTATGTCGGCGCGCTTGTTCAGTACTATACAGAGGTAAATACTGCACTAATAAAGGCCGTGGGCCTACTAAGCTCATATCCCCTTTTAATACATTAAATAAACCAGGTAGTTCGTCTAAGCTAGTAGAGCGTAAAAACGTACCAAAGCTTGTCATACGCTCATTATCAGGCAGCAAGTTACCCTGCATATCTTTACTATTAAGCATACTTCTAAACTTCATCATTTTAAATACTTTTCCATTTAAACCTGGGCGATCTTGAGTAAATAAAATAGGTGAGCCTAACTTAAAGCGAATTAATAGAGCAACAGTCAAAATGATTGGAAATAAAAGAATAACGCAACTGAAAGCGATCATGAAATCAAAGAGCTTTTTAGCCATGGAATAGTGCCTTATAAAACTGTAACTGCTCATCTAGTAAAGGTTGCTGTTGAAACTTGTCTGCGACATAACTTATTCCAGCTGCAGAGTGTAATGAAAGTAAACTTGGATTATCAATATAATTTAGCACACTAAATTGCAAAGCCTCTATATCACCAAAATTAACTAAAGTTCCAGTTTCACTATTTATTATAGAGTCAGAAACACCAAATACATCGTAGGCAACACTTGGAGTGCCTAAAGCAGATGCTTCAGCGAAAACTAAACCAAATCCTTCTCGATAACTTGGGCACAACTGTATATCAAACATTGATAAGTAAGGTGCAGGGTCGTCAACATGCGGAATAATTTTGTAAGTATCTTGTGGTAAATCCAATAATAAATTAAATAAGTTTTGTCCAATTTCATTATTACCTACAAGTAATAAATAAGCATTTTCATGTCTCTTATTAACTTCTTTAAAGCAAGCTATAATATCAATAATGCCTTTGTCAATATTAATTCGGCCTAAGAACCCCAAAACAAACTTTTCCTGAAGGTTTAGTTTACATTTAAGCTCAGCAGCCCTAGGTTTGACAAGAGTAGAATTAAACTTTTTATGTATGTCAATTCCATTGACTGTACCATTATTCAATACGACAATTTTTTTATTAGTACATAATTTATTGTCAATACAAAACTCCATTAAACTGGGACTTACCGCTAATACTTTATGGGCTAATTTGAGTGATAGCTTTTCCATAAAATAAGTAATATTTTTTTTAACTACCCCTCCCTTGACAGATACTAAACCATGTAACTGGAAGACAATATTAGAGCAAAAAGTAATTCTTGCTGCAAGCCCACCTAACAACCCTGCCTTAGGTGTATGTAGGTGAATTATATCAAACCGAAATTTTAATAAAAAGAACGTAAAAAAGAGTAAGGCTTTAAAGTCATTAAAAAATGAGATATTGCGAACAATAGGTGATCTAATAAATTTAACCATAGGGTATTTACTTACAAGCTGGTTGTAAAACCCATCATCAGGTATAAGTACAGTAATTACTATACCTTGACTAACCATATATTGGAATTGACCATCCATAAAACAGTAGGCGGATTGGGAGGATGTGAATATATGACATAATTTCATTATCTTAATAGCTCCATATAAATTGTATGATATTCCGTCAGCACATTAGTAATACGAAACTAAATTACGATAAATACCTGTAGGTATTTAACTCTAAAAGCCAGATATCATAGTTTCTATTTATATTAATAAGCTCTAAAAGGCCGATTTTAATATTCCTAATAACTGGTTTAATGTAGATTTTTTATCGTGTTTTTTAGATCCAATCTTCCATACTTTTTCTTTATATTCGCTAATAAGAAATGGATTACTTGCTATTTTACGGAGTTCACTCTCGATTTCACATATTGCTTCTACACAAAAGGCTAAATCGTTTGTTTTTAGATATTTATACCCTGCATTTGAAGGGGAGGATATAGCCATTACAGCACAACCACTAGACATACAATCAATTATTTTGGTTGAGAATGAATACTTAACAAGTGCACTGTTTACTTTATCAAAAGATTCAACATGTAATGCAATATCAGCATTGCAATAGACACTCTGTAATTCATCAGCAGAAACACCTCCTCTTATATAGCTATTTAAGCCATCATGGAGTTGAGTGTATTGTTCATGGCTAACTAAATCTTTAGTATAAATGTCTAATACAATTTTCAATCCATTTGTATTAATAAGGGATAATGCACTTCTAATTTTTGATAGTGTTTGCCATCTGCCTACATACAATTTTCCTGCATAAATCAGTCTAATAGGTCTGCCTACACTTTTAGAAGAATCATAATCTTTAAACTCCCCCCCTTTAAGTAATAAATGAGTTCGTAAATTAAACTCCTCCTGATAATACTTAGCTTGATCTTCTGAAAAAAAACAATAGCTAGAGTAAAGATGCACTTGCTTCCGAAACATGTAACGATAAAAGTATCTACTTAACCAAAAGAGAGGAGAGTAACTAATTAAATCAGTAGAATATTCATCATCAGCAGTAAAAGCAATTAATGGCTTATTTGATAATTTTTTAATAACTCTTTCAAGACGAAGAAACTTTAACGTTCCTCTTCTTGTAGAGAAAATAACATCAGGATTAAAATCTTCAATAAAAGACTTTATTTCGGATGTATTATAACCTCCTAGCGACCATATGAGCTCTCTGGCAAACCTAAAAAACTCTGTGTTTTTTGATACCGCCCTCAAAAAACTATAAATTTTAGGCTCATGATCAGCCACTAGATTGGATTCTTTTATTTTTGGGGTATCATCCAGGTTAAACTTTTCACCTGCTTTTCTACCTAAAAGGCTAAAAAACATCATACTGTCGGTAACTTGAAAATAAAGTTTACAGCAATTATTTTTAGGTAATCCAGGGCTACAGTATAAGTTAGCTAATTCTAAATTTGATCCATCAAACCAATTACTCAAGACGTTATTACCGTGTAAGTCATCATTCCATACTTCATCTGATAAAATTAATACTTTCATTAGTAAATATCTTTTTTAAATAGTTGAATAAGCTTTGAAGCTACAGAAGGTGAAAAGCGGAAGCCTAACAATATAATCTTTACTCGTAACTCTTTAATATTACTTGGTTTTAACTTCCTAAGATTGTGATTAAATGTAAGAGTTAACTTATTTAAGTTATTTCTATTTCCTTTGGTTGTCTTGCATTTTGTATAAAATAATATTAAAGCCAAACAAAACTTAATTATAGAGTCGTTAAACATTTTCTGCTTACCATTCTTACTGAAGAACTCTATTTGTTTATTAAATATCTCTATAAAATCATCAGGATAATATTCATAATTGGAATTCATTGTACTACCGGCCCTGTTAAAGTAGTAGTAAAGCTTCCTATTAGTAATAGCTACATTAGTGGCAGCGTTAAGGAACAGATAATATGTTGCATTATCTTCGTAGGCTTGTTTAACAGGGAATCTTATATCCTTGAATATTTCGCTCTTGAATAATTTTGCCCAGACAGTTAACTTATATTTAGAATTTGCAATCAATTCATCTGCCCTCCATTTAGTCTCTGAAAAATGCTTTTGATTTGAAGTAAAACTGCTCCCAGATCCATATTCATAATCGCATTGCACTATGTCGTAACTTAAAGAAGTAGCGATTGTTAACATGTTGCCAACATATTCTTTATGAACAAAGTCATCACTATCGATAAATGTTATATATTCTCCACTAGATCTGTTTAAACCAAAGTTTCTGGCTTCTGACTGCCCACCATTTGACTTGTGTATGACATTAAACCTTAAGTCTGATTTTGAAAATTCATCACAAATCCTAGGTGTCCTATCTGTTGAGCCATCGTTAACTAAAATAACTTCTAAATTATCGTAGCTTTGGCTACTAACACTCTCCAAACACCTTCGCAAATATTTTTCGACATTATAAACAGGGATTATAATGCTTACGAGTGGAGATTCTTTATTTTTCATAATAGCCTTTGCCTCATTGAAATAACTTAGCCAGTTGATTTTTTTCTTCTTTATTAATCCCCAATAACCATATGATGACTCCATACGCGAATAGAAAAAGTAGCGATTTAATTACAAATAAAATAAAGTTACTTTCTGGGATAGAAACTGATATTACCCAAGCAGTTGAAATTGAAAGTAATAATGGGATTGCAAGTTTGAAGTAAGTTTCTTTAAAGAAGTAAATCAAATTTATATCTAAATATTTATTAAATATAAAGTTAGGAACAACAATTTTGCCTAAAATTGTTGCTATCATTATACCAGTAGCAACCCCGATAGCTCCGAGATCTTCAACCAGGAATAAAGATATAGACAAGCCAAAAGCTGAAGATATCATAAACAGTATAGATTGAAGACGGATCTTATTATTTACAACTAAATGTGTACTAGCTATTTGTTGTGTAACTGAGATTATAGTAGGTAACACAAGCAGCAACATCACTATATAAGACTCGGAAAAACCATTCCCCATCCATAAATTAATAAATTCAGCCCCAAAAAAAACAAGCCCAATACATAATGAGCTAATCAAAATTAGCTGCATACGCCCAACAACTACCATCAATCTTGTAATTTTATCAACCCCATTTTGCTCTGAGGCTAGCCCTGTTACCCTAGCTAAAAACAATCCATTTAATGCGTTCGCAAAAGTCCAGACATATCCTTCAATTAGCATCCCAATTGCAAAAATAGCTATTTGTTGTGACCCTGAGTATACAGCTAAGATAGTTGGTGCTAAGCTCATTAGCAACCTTTGCGCTAGCAAAGTAAGCGTGGTCCAACCAGTGAACCCTGCCATATCTTTCAAAAGCCCTGGCTCAGTAGAAGTAAATGATATGCCAACAGGAGTATATCTGATTAAATATATCACTTTAAAAATAATGACCACTGAACCAATTAATATATTGATAGTAACTAAGGCAAATACTTTATGACCAAGTAATATGGCAACAACCATCAACATTATTGTTGATACTTTTACAAATAAATCTAGCGATTTAAGTAATACAAACTTCTCATAAGCAAGTAAAACGCCATTTATGGGAAGGAATTGAAATGAAACTACTATAAAAAAGCCTGAAACTATATATATTTCTTTAAATGTTGATACTTCCTGAAGACTTAACTCTGTAAAGAAACCATCTATGAAAAAATAAAAGACTATTAACCCCAGTAATACTAATAGATTCCCCAAAAAATAGATTTTTGCAGTTAATCCCAATAACGCGCTAATTTTTTTATGCTCGCCTTGAGATCTATATTTTGCAACATAACGTGCAACAGCCTCCCCTAAACCAAAATCAAAACTGAAGTAAGTCAAAACTGACATAGCCAGAACATAAATACCATATTCTGACATCCCAATCTCACTAACCAACCATGGGGTATAAATTATCCCAGCAACAACGCTAAAAACAATTGTGCCATATGATAAAAGGGCACCGAACTTAATTTGTTCACTCATAAAACCACTTTAACTATAGAGCTATATACTAATAGCAATACTGAAATGACCTATAATATTAAAAGTTTTTATTTTAAAGGCTCTTAAAGGCTCTTAAAGGCAAAAAACATTTGAATTTTATTGAACTGCAAGCAAATAAAAACGCTTTATACAAAGATCAGTTTCTTACCAATCGATAAATAAAACTCTCTAATCTCCTAAATAACCTTTTAACTGGTTGGCCATTACCCATTAAATTATCAATATTTTTTTTGAACGTCATGTCATTCTGTATATATTTAGGATGCTTCAAGGGAAAGTCCAATTCATAGGTTTTCATAAAAAATAATCTTCGAATCCCTCTAGGTAACTTCTTGATATTATCCACGGCATGAGTAGACTCACTTGCAATACCTACATTCGAGATCATATTTTTATGCGGAATAATATTCAAAAGGTTATTTAAAAATATTGCAGCCCCTAAGATACTCTCATAATGGGCCTTACCTGATTGCCTATGATTTTTTGCTGACTTTATGAATAGGTTATACAGTTCTTTATCCATTGAGCTCTGTAATTTACTTAAGCAATCTAAATCATCCAACCAAGAATAGTTTTCATCCCATAGCTCAACAGTCCTTCGCCAAGTAGCCCACCCCCATATCGAACCCGATTGAGAGAATACGTAAGAGTAAGGACTTTCAACTGTACCTAAGTTGTTCATACCACATATCATTCCCATTCGGGTATCATATTTATACTTCTCTAAAAGCTCTTTACAAAATGGGAAAAAACTTTGAGCTGGTACACTATCGTCTTCAAACACCATTCCGTACTCTTCATGGCTAAACATCCACTTTTGAGCCATGTAATTCGAAGGATCACATCCAAAGTTTTTGCTCTGGTATGATCTATGCACTTCACAATCCCAATCTATATTCGCAACGATTTTTCTACATTCTTCAATTTTGGATATATCTTCTAGGTTTCCAGCCCTGGGTCCATCCTGAAAAAGATATAGCTTTGATGGTCTAGCTTCTTTGATTGCTTCAAAAACTTTATTTAACTGCTCAGGCCTAACGAAAAAAAGTATCAGTACTGGAATATCAATATTATATGGTTTCATTAACTCAAATCTCAATTACTTAGGTTATAAAAAATACTTTATTAACAATGCTATTATTGACGCTCTTTAATTTTTTTCGCTGGTATCCCAGCTGCTATTTCGTATTCACAGATATCACTATTTACTAAGCTCATCGCACCAATTACAGCTCCTTTATTAATTTTTGCACCTTTTATTATTTTAGAACCTGCTGAGATCCAAACATCTTCACCTATAATTATACCATTTTTAGCAACATCTAAAGGTTGCTCTCTAATTAGTGCACTTTTAGAAATTCCGTGATTACTATCTATAATATAGCAATGTGCAGCTATGGATGTATTATCCCCTATTACAACCTTATTTTTCGAAAAAATAATAGTTCCCATTCCTAAATCAACATTATTTCCTATAATGATCTCACCATCTCCCCAAAAATAAACATCAGGGTAAATTGTTACGTTATCACCAATAGATACTTGCGTAGCGTTTACATGCACTACCCCTAACACATTAGGGTTACGCCCTAGGTTTAAAACTTTAGATTTAAATGTGTTCAACCTATAAAAACGAATTGCTTTATTTAGAGCTCGATCTATGTAGGATATTAGTTTCATTCTTTTCCTTTTAAAATCCGTGAATTCAGGCAAGTTTCAACTCTATATTTTTTTCTTGTGAGATAATTATCTAAGCATCTATATGCTGCATCTATGTTACTAACGTTACTTAGCAATACTTTTCTGTTGAATAAATAGAACATTTTATTTAGAGCCCTTGACCTCATATCGTTAAGAGGTCCTTTTATATATGCACTCAGTGAATTCAATTTTGTAGTATCTGCATCCCCCTCTTTGTCAAGTGTGCACTCAACTACATCTTTGAACTGAGGATATTTATCCAGACAGTATGCCGAAATCATTTCAACGTTGAATTTGTCTATTAAATCAGGACGATTCATGTCTTTTAAAGCTGCTAGAAATGAATCAGCCCACATTGTCTCTACGCTATAAAATTTTGGAACTTTTTCACTCCACGAATAATTTGCATGCCCTGATAAAAAGGGGGAGTCTGAAAATTTACCATGATGTCTATTCGTTGAAGACTTACCTGCACCGCTGTTGCTGCACACTCCAGGAATAGTTAAAGGATAATCAATACTTAGAACTTGCTCTACAACAAGAGACAAAGCGGTACTACTGTATATATCAGGAGACATTCCCCCGAAATATACACCTGTTATATCTTTAACTCTATCCATGGCAGCTCTAGTAACAACGCCATGATATACCTTAGCCATCTTTAATTTTAAATAGTTTTGCCCTCCCATATATAGAAGTTTTTCAATTTCTAATTTTGGATTATGAAAATTCACATTATTCCTAAAAGGAATTATCATTAAATTTCCATTATCTGTCTTGTAGTAGGGTACACCTGTATCAGGCCAAATGTAATTTACTCTGATATTAGGTGTTATTGCTTCAATTTTATTCTTATCAGCCCATTCAACAACTTTTTCTAACTCGGGGTTTATACCGTCATCGTCTCCGATCATACAAAGATATTTACCATCAGAAAGTTCTACTCCTAAACTAAAATTTTCAACAAAGGATAAGTTCTTGCTAACGTAGTTGTACTTGATCTTATCAGCATTTTTATGGCTCATAAGCAGCTGTCTTAGACTGTCATCATCACTATTATCTTGAACTACAACTTCTACTTTTGATGATGTGCGCTGAATAACATGTTCTACACATTGTAATAAATACTTTTGACGATTTTTTGTTGGTATAATAATTGAGAGTAATGGTTTACTAACTTGCATAAAAATCCTTATTAACGCCCTAAATAAACATCAGGTAATTTCATTTCTTGCCAAAAAAATCTATAATCGTAATTTGCAGTACTGCTTTGTAGGTATAAAACAATTAAAACTAATATAATTAAATAATACTTATTGATTTCTTTACCAGCTAACTTAATAGAAAATGAAGACACTACAACAGGAACCAAAATAACTAAAAATATAGAAAAATACATCACTAATCTCAATGCGCTAGGATTGATCCACGATAAGGGTAAAAAAACTAAACCGACAGAAGCAGCATTAAAAAAAACTTTTGAGTTAGGTTGGCTTTCCAAAATCTCTTTAGATTTCAATAATAAAAAGAAACATAACATTAAATATATAGCTGTAAAAGCTGGAGTTCCTGCACTTGAGTTACTATGGTATTCTTTGTAACCTCCCGCTACTTTCAATATCCCCATCATTTGTTCAGAAAAAAACATTAGAATGGGAAATAACATTATATTAAATAACATTAGCCTACCGGGCCTATCGTATTGTGATATAAGATAGAAAGGAAGCATTATGAGTGCTGATTTATGAATGCTTGAGGCTAAAAGTATTGCTAAAAAGTAACTCCACCCTCTTCGATTCATTAAACTGTTGAAGGCAAAAAAAACAATTGATGTCGCTATGACCTGTCGAGTTCCTGTAAATGAGTAAAACGTTAAAAATAAAACAACGTATATAATATAACTTAAGAATAACTCATTTATTGAAGTTAAATAATTTAACAAAATTTTGGAGAGCGAGTAAAAAAACAAGGCTGCCACTACACATAAGAAAAAGTTATAATTATCTGAAAAAATTAAAATTAGTTTTTTAAACACCAAATAGCCAGGATCCTTTCCTACCCCTAAAATATAATAATCTAAGATAGAATAGTAAGTTTCATGCCAACTTATGAGTTTCGTTTCTTCATAATCTATACTATAACCATATGTGTCGACCCCTACTCCGACATTACGAAGGCCAGATTGTAAAAAAAGTATACCACTTGATATGAACACAAACAGCTTTCGATTTAGTTCCGTGTTTTTGTACATCATGCAATACAGTGACAATAGAAATAAAGTAAAAACTATAATAAGATTGAATATCATTATTATGTTATTTCCTTATAAAGTCGTTCGTACTTATGTAAGTTTTTTTCTATATCAAATTCAGATAAGACTCTTTCACGACACTCTTTTGAGTAAAAATATTTTCCAGCTTTCAAAATGTATTGAACTTTCTCATTAAAAGCGATTATATTTCTTGGCTCTACAGTGTAACCACAACTCCCACCACCGATAACTTCTGGAATCGCAGTACTTTGGTACCCTACGACAGGAGTTCCACAACTCATTGCTTCAACTATTACTTTCCCGAATGTATCTTCTGTTGAGAGATGGATATAAACATCTGCAATATTATATAGCAGCACCAATGTATCAATACTATGCACATATTTAATATGAATTACGTTTGAAGGGAGGTTTATTTTTGAAGGTAAATTCCCTATAACTAAAAGTAATTGGTCATTTTTTAAGAGGCCGGCCAATTTAATAACATCTTCCAGCTTAGTACCTTCCCAGTGCGCAGTTATAGCAAGAACTATTCTTTTACCAAATGGAATACATAACCTTGTATAGTCTGACGCTAACACCTCCATTTGCTTAAAAGTACCATGGTCTACCCAATTATAAATGGTTCTTATGCGATATTTTGATAAATAGGACTTTTTAACTTCTTCTTTCAGCCAGTCTGATACAGTAACAATTTCTACATTAGGTAATGCAGTAAACCAGCGAGCTTTATCTTTAAACATTTTATCCGTTCTATCAAAAAACAAACTAGGTGTATGTGTTTTCAATACAGGACAAGGTGAAGTGCAAGAGCTTTGCCATTTGTAACACTTAGCCACAGTATAATGCGAGCACCTACCAGTAAATGCCCAGCAATCGTGGAGAGTCCAAACAATTGGCTTATTGAATTTGACTAGAAACTGAAACAATAGCTCGAAATTTAAATAATAAATGTGTAGGTTATTCAGGTGTATTACGTCAGGATCTATATCTTCAATATATTTAATTAACTTCCTTGTTCCTTGCTTTGAACAATATCCATGCAGCCCAAAAACTCTAGAGTATAGATTATGAAAATGATTTTCTAGAACTCCACCAACCTTATGGCTAGCACTATGGCTACTACTTCCATGCCCATAGGCTATAAAAACTTTATTTCCTCTTTTATGAAAGTAATGAGTTAATTCTATTATATTTCGACCTGTACTTCCATAATCTGAAACCGAGTTAATCTGCAGTATTTTCATTTCTAATATTTTTTCCAAACTTTTCGATTCACATAATCCGTATAAGAATACAAAAGACGAACTATTTTATCTGAAACATTTGGCATACAATAATCAGCCACCTCCCTTAATAGTCTATTTTCTCCTCTAGACTGTTGCTCTAATATCGATAAACACTGCAGCACTTTTAAAACATCTAAGCCACACATCATCACAAAAGCTTCTTCCATTGCTTCAGGTCGCTCATGCGCATCTCTAATATTAAGTGCTGGAAAATTCATAATCGACGATTCTTCGTTTATTGTTCCACTATCAGAAAGCACTGCCCTAGCATTTTTTTGTAGATGATTATAATCATGGAACCCTAAAGGCTTCAGCAATTTAATATTAGGGTGAAATTTTAACCCCTGCTCCTCAATCCGTTTACGTGTTCTAGGATGTGTAGATACAATTACAGGTAATTTATAATATTCAGCAATAGTATTAAGAGTTTCAGCTAATTTAATTAACTGCTTTGGAGAATCAACATTTTCCTCTCTATGTGCACTTACTACAAAGTATTCTTTCTGTTCCAATTCTAAAAGCTTTAAGATAATCGAGGAATCAATATGAGGCATATAATGATTAAGCACTTCAAACATCGGACTACCTGTTTTTATAATTCTGTCAGCAGGTAAGCCTTCAGCTAACAAATAGTCTCTCGCAATAGTGCTATAAGTAAGATTAATATCGGCAGTATGATCGACTATCTTACGATTTATTTCCTCAGGCACACGTTGATCGAAACATCTATTACCCGCTTCCATATGAAATATAGGAACTTTACGACGTTTTGCTGGTATTGCCGACATGCAAGAGTTCGTATCACCTAAAATTAGCATTGCCTCAGGCTTTACTTCTTCTAATATCTCATCTACTTTAATTATTACTTGGCCAATTGTTCCAGCTGCATTTTTACCAGCGGCATTTAAAAAATAGTCAGGTTTTCTGACACCTAAATCGTTAAAAAAAACTTCATTAAGCTCAAAATCATAATTTTGACCTGTATGAACTAGTATATGCTCACAATGCTCATCTAATTTCGCTAAAACACGAGAAAGACGAATTATTTCTGGGCGCGTACCCAATACAGTCATTACCTTCAATTTCTTCATTATGCTCACTTTGTTTAAACCTATAAAATTAGATATTTAAAATATTATAAAGGCATGGCGACTGTATCAGGGGTTTCCCTATCAAATATCTCATTGGCCCACAGCAAAACTAATAACTCTTCTGATCCAATATTGGTAATATCGTGGCTCCAACCCGGCACAGTTTCAACTATAGTTCTAACTGTTTCAGAAGTATTTACTTCGTACTCCTCACCTGTGACAATATGCTTAAATTTAAAATGCGCCTCACCTTTCAATACTAAAAATTTTTCGTTTTTAGAGTGGTGGTAATGCCCACCACGAGTAATACCTGGGTGGGCTGTAAAGAACGAAAACTGACCGGAATCCTTAGTCTTAAGCATTTCGCTAAACGACCCTCGCTCATCAGTATAACTAGGCACGTCATAAGTAAATTGTTCAGGCTTGAAGTAACTTAAGTAAGTAGAATAAAGCGCTCGTTCAAAACCTACTCCCACTCTGTTGGTTATAAGTGATGTACGACTCTGTTTAAAATCACTTAATAAGCTAACAACCTCACCCACTGTGGTTTTATGAACATGCTCTACCGTATAATAATTTTTAAACTCTGAGGTAGAAGTAGTCAGCAAGCCCACAAAAGTACGGCAAACATCATCAATATATACTAGGTTAAGCTCTGCATCAGCGTTGTGAACGATAATTGGCAAGTTATTAATTGTATTGTAGCAAAATGTAGCAACAACTGAATTATAATTAGGTTTGCACCATTTGCCAAACACATTAGGCAAGCGGTAGATATACGTGTCAGCACCTGTTTTATTTCGGTACTCTTTAATAACAACCTCAGCATCAGCTTTACTGATTCCGTAAGGGTTATTTAACTCAGCTTGAATTGATGATGTAAGTACAACTGGAGTGCGGCAGTCATTTTTAATAAGTATATCAACTATACTTTGAGTTAAATCTGTATTACCCTGTTTAAATTCATCATCATTCTTAGGTCTATTTATTCCTGCAAGGTGATAAATAAAGTCAGCATTTCTTACCTTTGCATCAATACTAACATCATTATCATCGCGGGTGATTGTTTCAATACTTTCAAAACCAGCTTCTTCTAAATGAACACATAAGTTTTGGCCAATAAAGCCTTTTGCACCTGTTACTAAAATATTCATTACACACCTTCTGGCACTGTTAATTTACCAGCTTCAATATCACGCATAAAGTCAAGTTTACGCAATAACTGCTTCATCCCCGGAACATCTAAGCGTTCTGTGTTATGGGAGTTGTAGTCTTCGATTGCAGATAAATCTTTATCACCTTCCTCTGTATACTGCGCATAATTTAAATCGCGATTATCTGCAGGGACTCTGTAATATTCACCTTGATCTTGTGCAACAAACATCTCTTCGCGACTACACAATGCTTCAAAAAGTTTTTCTCCATGTCGGGTACCAATAACATTAACTTTGTGCCCTGGTTTGCCAATCATTTCAAGAATTGCTTGTGTTAATACTTCAATAGTAGCAGCTGGAGCTTTTTGAACAAAAATATCGCCATTACTACCATGTTCAAAAGCATGTAAAACCAAATCAACAGCATCGTCTAATGTCATCATAAAACGAGTCATCGAAGGATCTGTTAGCGTTATTGGTGTGTTTTCGATTACTTGGCGAATAAACAAAGGAATAACAGATCCGCGAGATGCCATTACATTACCGTAGCGAGTACTCGAGATAACTGTATTTGTACCATCTAAATTTCGGCTCTTGGCAACAATCACTTTTTCCATCATCGCCTTAGATATACCCATTGCATTAATTGGGTACACGGCTTTATCAGTGCTTAAACATACAACACGACTTACATTGTGAAATATAGCTGATTCAAGCACATTTTCAGTACCTAGAACATTAGTTTTTACAGCTTCTAGTGGGTAAAACTCACATGATGGCACTTGTTTTAAAGCTGCAGCATGAAACACGTAGTCAACACCCCGCATTGCTGTAGAGATACTTTGTGGGTCACGCACATCACCAATATAAAATTTCAACTTTTCATTGTTAAATGCTTTACGCATATCATCCTGTTTTTTTTCATCTCGTGAAAAAATACGTATTTCTTTTATATCGCTATTAAGAAAGCGACGAAGTACAGCGTTACCAAAAGATCCAGTTCCACCTGTAATCAAAAGCTTTTTGTTATTAAACATCAAAATATAACCTTAAAAATAAATTAGATAGCATATAAAAACTATATGTTGACTCTCTCATTTTTAATAATACTTAAAAAGAGGAGTTAAATCGCCGCCTTTAGTATGCATTCTTGAGAACTATTATTACCGAAACCATGGTAATCAAAATGATTTATAAACTAGCACATTCTTAAGTAGCATCAACCAATAAGAAAACTTAACTAAAAGTCAGTAATTCTGTTTTATAGTTCGATATTATACCACTGCTCTGCTTGGCTCTCTATTCGCACTTTTTTATTTATTCAAATTAGCAAACATTAGCTAAACTGTTATCGCTATTATTACTGTAGAAAGTTTCTTAGTTTATACTTATAATTAATTTTAATTTTTTGATAAATAATTTTCGTCGAAAGACACCTTATTACGATGCTTGCAATCAGATAAATTAAATTATTTATACTCAATTTAATTTAAGCACTTACCTCAACTTACTTACTCAATCTGAATAAATATTTAGCTTATAACGTTAAGCCAGTTTTCTTAAATATAAATTACTTTTGCTACTGTAATTAACTCTATGCTAAAGGCTTCAAATTTCAACTACTGAGTATTTAGATCTATGTTCTACCTCAAAGCACATTTTAGCAATTTAGAATCTCAGCTTTATTACCCCCCACTGAGACACTTTTTTCTAAATTGAGACAGTCGATTTAGACTATCTCATTGTAATTGCTTGTTTTTGTACTTTTATTTAAAAGTGCCCAATAGGCCACCGAAAAATGTACTATTTTTTATCACTTTCGTAAGCATAATTATAATACCCATAAGCATTGCTGGCTTTTTTAACTACGCCATTAAATACTAGGCCTTTTACGTCTATACCGTTTTGCTCAAAACGGTTACGGGTTAGCTCTATTTCGCGTAAATGGTTTTGTCCATATCGCGCTACGAGTAACGTAGTGCCTGTATGGGCGCTTACGATAGCTGCATCGGTTACTGCTAAGATAGGCGGGGTATCTATGATCACCATGTCATAGGCAGCACTAACTTCTGCCACTAATTTACTAAAGTTTGCATGCATTAGTAATTCAGACGGATTAGGCGGTATTTGTCCACGAGTAATAACATCAAGGCCTGTTACTTTAGTGTCGTGAGTCACTTCACTTAAATTTAAACGCCCTGACAAATAATCACTTAGGCCATTTTCGGCAGTTATATTAAATTGTGTTTGTAAGTAGCCTTTGCGCATATCAGCATCAATTATAAGTACTTTTTTACCGCTTTGCGCCAATATACTCGCTAAGTTAACCGATATAAATGATTTACCTACGCCTGGACTTGGACCCGATATAGCAATAATATTATTTTTAGCTTCCATCATCGCAAAGTGCAGACTGGTACGTAAGCTACGCAGTGCCTCTATTGATAAATCGGCAGGGTTGTCTAGTGCTAATATGGTTTTGGCTTTAGGTATTTTACCTTTGCGTGCTCTTGTTGCAAAGCCGGTTAGCTTTTCTTGGTGATCTGAATGTGGCACGCTCGCATAAACAGGTATACCGAGTGCTTCTATTTCAGCAGGATCTTCTATGCCTTTGTGCATTGCTTTTTGTACTAATACAATAGCGACGCTTAGCATCCCACCTAACATGGTTGCCATTACTACTATTAGCGCTTTTTTAGGTTTTACTGGTTTACTGGTATTAACCTCGGCGTAATCGATTATACGTACATTACCTACTGTGCCAGCACGAACGATGTCTAGTTCTTGGGCTTTACCTAGTAGCAATGTATAAATTTGGTTACTTACTTCTACATCACGCTTTAAGCGTAGTAGCTCTTGTTGCGTTTCGGGTAAGCCACCTACTTCGCCAATGAATTGTTGCTTTTGTTTATTAACCGCTGCAATTTGCTCAATAATGCCCTGATATGTTGGATGGTCTTTTTTAAATTTACGACCCACTTCTAAACGTTTAAGCTCAAGCTCTTGTAGCTTTGTTTCTAGCAGTACCACTTGCTCTAATATGCCTTGGGTTTCTAGCGTTATATTTATAGTTTGGCGTTTTATTTGATAGTCGTTAAAGCGCTGCTCTGCATGCTCTAATTGCTTTTTAATTTCAGGGAGCTGCACCTCTAAAAACTCAAGCGACTTTTGTGCTTCTGCACTACTACGCTCTACATTACGGCGTACATATATAGCTGCGACTTTATTAAGCACAGTTTCGGCGTAATTTGGTTTAGTGCTTTGTAGGCTTAAATCAATTATTCCTGAATCTTTTCCTTTCTCGCTTGCACCAATAGCCGTTTGTAGGTCTAAAATTGTGTTAAGACGATCTTTACGACTCAATAAAAACTCTGTGCCTGGACGAGCATTTAAGCTGCGTATTGTTAAGCTAAACTTACCATTAGTTAGCTCTTCACCGACTTTACCCGCTAATATTTGCTCGTCATCGCCATTTAATAATGCAATGCCATTATTTTCTTGCGCTATTAAAGTATATGTTTGGTTAATTGCGTTGCGCGGTACATCGAACCTAAATACATTAATGCTTTCGCCACCCCATGCATATGAACTTGCACCAAAACTTGGCTCAGCTAAATCATTTTCTTGCATAGGCGTAAATGTACGAAATGCACGGTTACCAATATATGGGAATAATTTAGGCTCTACTGTTATATCTAAATTTAAAGCGTCTACAGCTTCGCCTATAATACTACGTGATTTAAGGAGTTCTATTTCGGTTACCGCTGCAGAGGTGCTTTCAAACATACCGCCCATATCGTCTAAACCAGGCACTGAACTACCACTGCTTTCAACTTGGAGCATCGCTGTTGCTTGGTAAACCGGCTGACTTAAAACCGCATAAACAACACCCACAAACATAAATAGTGCTGTTAATGCAATTATAAAATATTTACGGTCGATTAAAGCACCTAACAATGCCATTAAATCTATTTCTTGTGACTGTGAAGCTGAACTATTTGTCTGCTTGGGTGTGCTGCTATTAGGCTGGGTATTCATTAAATTAGCCATTCCTTATAAATACTTTTGCCAAGCGCTACAAGCGCTGTCGATTAATGTGTATACGTGCTCAAATGCCTCTTGGCTTTGACGGTACGGATCGGGAATCTCAGTGTTATCAATCCATTTACCTAATAAAAATGTTTTACCACGTGCCTCTGGGTATTGACTATGTAAATCATTTAAATGACGCTGCTCCATGACTAAAATAACACTGTTCTGTGCAATTAGTTGCGAAGTAAGTTGGCGCCCTTGGTGTGGGTCCATATTAATACCGTGTGCTTGGGCTATTTTTTTTGCAGTAGCATCAGCTGACTTGCCTTCGAGTGCAGTTAAGCCAGCTGAAGACACTGTTATATTTTTGCCTTCAAGCTTAGCTTTTAATAGATATTCACCCGTTGGACTGCGACAAATATTGCCGGCGCACACCACTAATACAGAATCAAACATCTTAATAAATCCTTAGTTAGCAGTTATATCGTCAACACTGTCTACGGTAGCAATTGATGGTAATAATAAGCTTATTACGCGGTTCCAACGTGCCAGGGGTGCTGATGTTACATATACAATATCGTGCGGTTGTAATTCAAACTGCTCAGCCAGCACCAATGCTGCTATGTTTTTAGCATGCAATTGGTATACATCAGCAATTACTCCAGTTTGCTCTACATTACTTTTACGCAGGACAAATATACCGTTTGCGTCAGCAGTGCCTTCGTTCAAGCCGCCTGAGTCACTCAATGCTTCGGCCAAGTTTAAGCCATAACGATTAAGCTTTACTGAACCTGCTTTATTAACATCACCTAATACAAATACTTTTTGTTTATCGTTACGGTTAACATGCACTATATCGCCATGTTGAAGTAACCGATTTTGAGAAATATCGCCATTAGCGTAAAAGTCTTCTAGCTTTATTACTTCTGTTTTATCGCCACGTGTAAAAGTAACCGTGCGCCAATCAGCTGCTTCGGTTAAGCCACCCGCTTGGTTAATAGCATCAATTAAGGTAAGTGGGGTATCGGTAACTGGGTATACACCAGGCTGTTTTACTTCACCCGTTACATACGCTTTTTGACTTTTAAAACTTACTATTTTCACGTCTACTTGAGGGTTTTCTATCACACGGGCTAAACGAGTTACTAAATCTTTACGCAGTTCGCTGATTGTATGCCCTGCTGCTGGTATATTAGATGCATAAGCGTAAGTTACCGTGCCGTCTTCTTGCACTTTAAAGCCGTCGAACTCAGCTGTACGTTGTGTGCCTGCCGGTATAGTAAGTTCGGGATGATCCCAAACACCTACTGTTACTACATCGCCCACACCTAATTTATATTGATAATCGCGGGTGTTAACCCCCACTAAACTAGAGATTGGTTTTGCTGCTGCGCGTGCTTTTTTTTGTTGGGTAATTAGCGCCGAATCAATTAGTTGAATATTAACTTTTTCGAGCTCTTGCTCTAAATTTTGTGTTTTCTCGTTTGATTCAATGCCTTCGTAATGGCTGCCAGGTATTATTGTACAGCCTGTCATTGCTAAAAATGCGAAAGAGGTAATGAGTGATTTACAGCGTAACGCCATTGTGCAGAATCCCAGTGTTTTTTAAATATTATAATTGTCCATCACACTCGATGGGTACTTATTTTGCGCAGTAATTAAAGCATGGATATAAAAAAAAAGATAGGTTCTAGACTCAAGGTTATATAGCCTTGAACTTACTACCTTCTGCCATATCAGTAACGCTTGCCCCAGCTTAGAGGAAAAATTTTATTTATATAGCTCTTCAGACTCGCTTCACGTTCCAGTTCGTCGCAGAGCTCCTCTCGCTCCAGCTTAGAGGAAAAACTTTATTTATATAGCTCTTCAGACTCGCTTCACGTTCCAGTTCGTCGCAGAGCTCCTCTCGCTCCAGCTTGAAAGCAAAACCATTTGCTTGTCTAGCCCTTCGGGCACGCTTCCGCCCCTAGGTTGCAGTTCCTACGTACTGATGCAGCTTAAATTTTGATATTTATAAGTGAGATTAAAACTACAATTACAAATTGCATAAAGGTTATTGTATTTTTTGTTTTGGCTCGTCGCTTTTACCTTGCGTTACAGCACTGAGAATTGATTTTTGTGACTGGCTTTGGAGAAGTGTATTTTTATTTATTACGGGATACTCACGATTAATTTCGAGGTTTACTAATAATAAATACTGGCTTTCCGTAGCTATCTGCACATTTAATCAATTGCAAACAACACAATATAAAACTAAATGAGGCGGCATTATACCTAATGTAACCCGTATGTAAATGGTTGTTTGAGGTGTTTATAAAGTGAGTTAGAAATCATAAAATAAAAAGATGCCAAGCTCAAAATGTAAATTTATCTCGTGCTTTATCAAATTAAATAAATACTGTTCAAAAATATCTAGGTTAGCCATTGCTACCGAACTTAACCCAAATATTTACTGAGACATCGCCTTTGATACCAGAAAGCTAGCTTGCACTTTTACCCACTGGCTTTACTTTTCATTACTGCTACTTGTTGTGTTATTTTGCGGGCGAAATAGTAGTCTGGGTGCTCTTTTAAGCTATTGACGGTGTGCATATCAAGGTAGTTTGGACTGCTCGAGTGCACATCGAATTTTATATAATGAAGGTTAAACGGTTTAATTTCTTTTTTATATACTGAGTTAAAAAGCGCGATTTGAAAAAAGTGCTCATCGGCACAGGTGGTAAATTTAAATTTATCCAAAAATGCGTGGTTACCGACTTGCTCTAATACGTAATCTACGTGGGTGTTTTTTAATATAACCCAACTTGAGCCTTTATATATTTGATCGCAACTAAAGTTACTACGCTTTGGTAGTAGGCTTTGCAAAAGTAGGATTAGCTTGCTAATAAATTTAAACCATGACTTTCGATTGTTAGCGCTTCGTCTAAAAAAGTGATAGCGAAAAACACGCTGTTTTTGTATGTTACTTTTCACCAGCTCAATAAACGAGCTATTTTCTTGTGATAAAAATTGCTTAAGCTGCTTGCTACTTTTTATAAATACGTCCTCACCACTTAATAAAATAGCAAAGTCATATATTAGGTTTTGTGTTTTAGCGAACTGCAACATATTTATAGTTGCTTTGACTTGGGATAGATCTGACCATATAACATTAATACTGTTTAGCATTACACTTACATTGGCAGTATTGGAAAAATACTGAACTAATCGCGCTTTTACATCAATACTTTTTGCATCAATATTAACCACTACGTGATCTTTATTAGTTATAGATAACGACTCTATAAGCAAAATAACCTGCTCTGCATTTTTGTGACATTGAATTAAATAAAGTAAGCGTGATTCAGTCGTGGTTTTCACTTAGCTTCCTAGTTCGTGTTCGTTATTAATGAGTGTATGTAGTTTGTTTTTAAGCGCTTCTTGAGTGTTACTTGCTACAAATACTTTGATTGCTGCACTTTTTTTATTATGTTCAACAAAGTTAAAGCTTGCTAATTGCAGTTCCAGATCTTGCTGATTTCGATAGCAATATAAATAATCTGTTAGTTGTTGTGAATCATAAAATGACGATATAAACACAGGTAAGTAGGTTGATAATGACTGCATTATTTTGGCGGGTATTACGCCATCCATGCAACCTTTATAAGGAATAATTATACCGTCGGTATTAGTTATTATACTATTTAGTAAGCGAGATTCATTTGACTCGTAGCCTTGGTAATGAACAAAACTATATTGCTGACTAAGCTGCAGTTCGTCTTTCCCCCATATATATAACTCTATACCGAGCTTTTTACAGGTATTAAGCACAGCCGTATCGAAATGCGATGAAACACTGCCAAAAAAAGCAAGCTTTTGTATTTTGGCTTTTGATTGTTTTTTTACCTGCAACTCTTTATTTATTGTAGGTAATATTTGCGCTACTTTATTGTGCTTAGTATTTAGCTGGTTAAACAAATAAAACGAATCAACCCATATTTGATTAGCTATAGTGATTAGCTTTTGTTCTGATGATAAAACAGCAGGTGCAATACCAGGCCACTGCGCAAAATTACGAACACAGTCGTATATGAGTGTTTTATAGTTTACAGCCGCTATTATTTTTAATGACAATGGTGCTGGTATGTAACAAATAATTATGTCGTAATCGTTATTCAGCTTAGGTGTTATTTTGCGTACTGCGCGACTTGTTAACTCCCCTTCATAGGGTAAGTTAAACGCGCTAATTTCATTGAGCTGTTTTGGCTTGTTATTTAGAGTTGAATGCGCGTTAACATGTTGACTTGAGGCCAGCTTGCTTTTCAGTACATTAATGCATTTATAAAGCGTAAGTCCCGACGACTTTACTCCTGCGACAAAATCAATATTATAACCTTGCTCTATTAAAGCCGTTGCAATATTTTGATGACGCTGCCAAGTGTCGTGCCAAAAAATACCACTTATTATTAATGCTTTTTTAGTCATATTTACTCTTAAATATTAGGTTTATAAAGTGTGGTTCTACTATATTTTGTGGAAAGCCCGCCCCAACTTTGTAACTGTCGTAACTAAAAAACATGAATGTTCTGGTGTCTAAACATAATATTAGCAATAAAGAAATTAACGCTTTTTTAGCGAGGCTATGCTGCTTTAGTGCGTAATAAATTATAGGAATTAAAAACACGACTCCCGACAGTAGCAAGCGCACAAATATTGTTCTGAATGAAAAGAACATAATTACAAAACAAAAATAAAAAAATGAAAATTTTAATAAGCGAGATTTAAATAATATTTTATAGCTAAACTTGTTTCCGCTAAATAAAACATAAACTAAAGTGACTGCAAATATAATTAGCTGTAAAAACGTTAGGTATTCACCCGCCTCATGAAAACGATAATTTGCCCACTCACCATTTATATAGCTTTCCACCTTCCCGCCTAAAAAGGGAATGTTTAACAACATGCCAGATACACCTATTAACAATGGCTTTATAAATACTCCCACAGTTAACGATATAACTAACCATCCCTTAGCAGGGGTTAAATATTTGGATATTACATATATTGCTAAAGGTACAATAGTAATAGGATGAAACCCAACACCTAATAAAATAAGAGCAAAGCCGCTCCCTTTATTTTTTTGCAAGTAAACTAGCCCTAAAAAAAGACAGCTTAATGCGGTAAAAGTCCTGTAGGACGAAAATATAATAGGGATTGAAAAAAATAACGATAAAAACACTATAACTAATAGCGCATCCTTACGTTTACTCATTAAGTTTTTTGCTGCTAAATAGCTACATATATAGGCAATAAAAATACAGCTAAAAGTAACGTACTTAAATGGCAGTCCTAGATCTTTAACAATGGCGTTTAACATGTACCAGCTAGGGTAAAAAAACACATAAAGATTATCTTTGCTAAATAAAAAAAGCCCGTCGGTATTAAGCATATCGAAAGATATTATGTATTTAGAGATATCACCAGTATTATTAGTTCTTTCGTAGGCAGAGCCAAGCACAGCCATAAACAGACCTAAATATACACAAATAAAACTAATATCAGATTTTTTAATTTTAATTGGTGCTAATAAAAACAAGATTATTGGCGCTATAATTAAGCTCGGCACAAAAATAAAAAAAACAGCAAAAACACTCCAGCAAAAAAGCCTAAAATGAGTCTCTTTTACTTGCTCGTCATTAATGGTCACTTTTAATTACCGACATTTAATTTATTATTAGTAAAGTAAGTGTTTAATACTGCTTTTATTGCCTTACTAGAGCCATAGGCCGAAAACGCATTTTGCTTGATAAAACGGTAGTTTGAAAAGTCAATAAAGTTACTTTGTTTAGGTACCATCCAATCGCTTGCGTAATGTTTTTCGAACATAGATGCTGGGTTACTATGCTGATACAAGCCAGTACTGTTATTTAACTCAGTTGTGAATGGCGGGTAACTCACTTCAAAATGACTAGGGAACAAGTGAATAGCTAGCTCATCTTGCTGTATCATTTGCGGTTTGCTCTTTCTAAAATTGGGACAGCTGTGCACTACATCACTTGTGTTTTTTTGTAGATAAAACACATCTACTTTAGCATTAAGGTATTCAAATGAAAGTTCAACTAACTGCGTCCCGTTTTTGACCATTGAAAACGCAATTAATTTTGCCCCTCGCTGCTCAAACTCTTCTATAAGCTGCATCGACAACTTATCTTGTTGTGTTACTGCAAAGTCAAAGTCGTCTGCCATACCCACTTTACCTTCGCGATGCAGGGCCAGTAAGGTACCAAAAAATGGCTGTATATTTGGATCTATTGATTGCACTAACGCAAATACTTTTGGAGCGACTTCGCTCATATCAACTAAAGCGCTGTTTTTACAAAACCGCTTTTGAATCGCATTTTTCATTTCGAATAAATATGGGACTTTGTAATATACTTTTTTAATTAAGTTGATCATTTATAACTCGTAGTTGATTTTTATAATAAAAAAACAATAAAATTCTTGAAGTTAATACGCAAGATTCTACCAAGATCACCATTTTAACTAAATTTACGGCGGTAATATCATTAGTTAAAAACAAATATAAAATACCTATACACTGCATTACTAAACCAGCCCATACAGTAACATTTACTTTTTTAGGTATTTTTAGCATAGCGAACGCTGGGTAACCAAATAGTGATGAAATAACACTCACTCCACCGGCAATCAAAAACAGTTGCAAGATCAGCTCAGCTTGGGCAAATTGCTCACCAAAAACAACCGTTAAAATAGTTTTACTATATGGCCATATTAACGCTATAAAAAAACACCCTAGCACTGCTAAGCTACTTACCACAGTGTAAAATAATTTGTAATTATTTTGCTTAGATAGATATGGGTATAACGCTAGAGAAAAAGGTGAGCTGAGTGTCTGTATGGTATAAAATATTTTTTCACCTGCACCATATAGTGCGACCTGTTGATTATTTGTAAGTGCACCTAACAGTAAGGTATTGGTGTAATTGTAGCTGGCTACGGCGACTCTAGAAACAAAGAAGCTAAATCCATCTAACGTGTCATTTATAATTATTTTAAAGGTGATTTTATGCAGTTTATAGCCTTCGTGATAAATGCTATAAACCGCACAAATTGCACCAATAACATTAGCAATTGCAAAGTATTTAATTACTTCTTCGGGCGAGCTGTTATTATTTATAAAAATCACTATACACAATGCATATAACCCTTTAGATATAAAACTAAATAGTGTTATACGTGCCATTTTCTCTATGCCCTGAAAAAACCACATTGGCTGAAATGCTTGCGCCGCAATAGCTAAAAAGGTCCACAATAGCAATTCTAGACTAACTATAGCTGTGTATTTTATATACCAAACCATTAAAAATGCACATAGTATAATTAGTAAAATGATACTTTTAATAGCAAATGCACTGCTTAAGATTTCACAAATTACCGGCTTATTTTGATTATTATTAGCAATTTTATAACTAGCAGATAAATTAAAACCAAAATCAGTAATGACATAACAAAGCGACGTTATAGTAAAAACTAGAATAACCAAACCAAAATCGTCAATACTTAACATACGACTTATAATAGGAAAAACTAAAAAAGGGGCTAATAAATTTACCCCCTGTACTAGCATCATTGCGCTGGTATTTTTAAATAAGGTAAGTCGGCTCATTCGCTATTGTGTACTACCGCGTAAAGCTGTAAGCACTTCCATTGCTGTGTTTAGCGAGTCTTGCATCATTTTAAGTTGCTCATCGTCTATCATCGAGATACTTTTTTTTACTTCTGTAGTCGATATATCTTGAGTTCGCTCGAGATATACTACTTGGCAAAACTCTGAAAGGTGATCAAACTTTCCATACCAGTCTGATCCCATACCAAAAATATCGACTTGGTATTTTTCTATATCTTCCTGCTTCTGCTCCCAATTATTTTCGGCAATAACAAGATCAACATATTTACAGGCTTCTAAAATTTCTTTACGCTCTGCAAACGAAAAAAACGACTTCTTTCCTTTAAGTTCGTTAAATTCATCTGACGATATCCCCACGATTAAGCGATCGCCTAACTCACTTAATCGCTTTAAAAGCCTTACATGCCCTTTATGGAAAAGATCGAATGTGCCATAGGTTAATACTGTCTTCATTGCATATCCTTAATTACGTAATAACTTATAAACACCGCGTAGCATACCTACAGGCATTAACCGGCTTGCTCCGCGTAAACAAAGAAAAACTAACCCATCTATATAGCCTGTGATTTTTAGCGCTTTTTTTATTTTGTATAATTGTATTTCGCTTTTTAAGTAGCTTATACCGCGTCGGCGCGCGTGCATACCATTGCCTATTCGCGCACTTACTAATACACATGCTAAATTTTGCGCTTTATAGTTTTGGGCTAATAATCTGAGCCATAAGTAATAATCTTCTAAGAAGTGCAAATGCTTATACCCGCCCACATACAGTACATTAGACTTTTTAAACATAATTGCCATATGGTTAAACGGGTTACGGCTTCTAGCCTGTTTTTTTATTTCGTTGTTAGTATGCGGAAGTATTCTTAAAGAGTTGATGTCGCCAATTTGATAATTAAACTCTTCAACATCAGCTGATAACAACACGAGATCAGGATCGCTTGTAAAAGCATTTAATTGTTGCTCAAATCGCTCTGGATGATTTATGTCATCGGTGTCAAAGCGCGCTACTAACTCGTAACTACAGTGTTTTAGACCTTCGTTAAGTGCACAGCCTAAGCCTTTATTTTGTGGCAGCTTTACCTCAACAATAGGGAGCTTTTTTTGCCATTTATTAATACACTCATAGAGTTCTTGGGAAAGCACTCCATCGTGCACCAAAACAACCTCAGTAGCTGGGCACGTTTGTATATATAAGCTCTTTAATGCAGCGTCTAAATACTCTGCGCGTTCTTTTATATACACAGATGCAAGGGCAGAAAATAATGGTTTTGACATTATTGCCCCATACCTAATATAACAACTTTAACTGTTTTAAATAAAATACCAAGATCAGTTAATAAAGAATGGTGCTTAATATAATGGAGATCGTATTTATGTTTCCAAACAGCGTCCTCTACAGATGCACCATAAGGGTAGCTTACCTGTGCCAACCCGGTTACCCCCGGCCTAACTGCATGACGGAAACGGTAGTAAGGTATTGTTTTTTCTAATTTACTGATAAACACTTCTCTTTCTGGTCTAGGACCAACAATAGACATTTCTCCCTTTAATACATTAAATAATTGAGGAAGTTCGTCGATACGTGTTTTTCGAATAAATTTACCAACTTGCGTTATTCGACAGTCGCCTTGTGATGCCCATTGAGCGCCGTTTTTTTCGGCGTCTTGACACATGGAGCGAAACTTAATAACCTTAAACTCTTGATTATAGCGGCCCACCCTTTTTTGCAAATAAAAAACAGGCCCTTTACTTTCTAACTTAATAAGAAGTGCTGTTAACAACCCTATTGGTAATGCAATAACAAGCAGCAATAAGGCTGAAACAAAATCTATAATACGCTTTACTATTTGAGTGCGCTTAGTTGAAAGTATTGAAAATGCTTTTTCATGCAAAAAGTAACTGCTATGAATAAGGCTAACCTCTGTATAATGCAAGCGTTGATCTAAATAACTCACTAATGGCTCTACCCATGCGCCGTATTCAGTTGCTAGTATTAAAAACTGTCTTTGTTTTTTAGTTAAAAGGCCGCTTTGAAAATGACAAATGACTTTTTTAGTAAAGTTTTTTACTGAATAGTCATTAATGACTACTTTAAAAGAGTAGTTTTCTACTGCTTTTTTAATTGCAGCAATTTTCACTTCGGGGCAGTACACATATATTGTGTCTTGCTTTAAAGCTTCTTTTTTGGATTTAAAGCGGTGACGAACTCTAGCCGGCTTTAAGTCACTAATAAATTGCTCACTCCCTTCGAGCACATCATCAAGCTGTTTTTGATAATACATTAACACTTAATCCTTAGGAGTTTTTATAAAAATAACGCGTTAACACCACGAAAATACTCAATAATGAACCGAGTAAACCACCTACTAAAACAAACAATAATCTACGTGGTTTGTCTTTCATTTCGGGTACTAAAGCAGGGTCAATAACTTTTAATGCGTAGTTGTCACGTACCTTAGAGAGCATTATTGTTTTAACTTGTTCTTCCAATAGGCCATATAAAACTTCTCTAAGTGCTACGTATTCTGGTTTATTAAGCAATACCTTTAAATAAGCAATGTTTTTTTCGGCTTCATCTACATCTGTCGCGCGCATTACTTCATTTAAGTCATTAATAATAATATCTAACCATTGCTTAGCTCGCACTGCAGATAAATGCTCAACAGAAAGTAAAATAGTGCTACTTTCTGATTTTTTAGACACGGAGAAAACATCCATAAACTTTTCGTAAGCTTCTTGTCCCGATGGTTTTTGTTGTACCGGAAAACTAACCTCACGTATCCATTCGTTTGTTTGCTCTTTATACATTTTCGGATCGTAAACAAGCTTATTTTGCTGTGGTAACCAATTGGTTGCAGCTATCAACTCTGGATATAAATTGTGCTTTTCGATTAGCTCCATTACAAACTTTTTCGATTTTAATGTTACTAATATTATTTCGGTATTATCTGACTCTTGTGGCAGACTTATACCAGCTAAACTAGCAAAACCACCTAATTTACCGGCTAAATCACCCAAGCCTGACTGTTGATTTTGTTTTGCAGTAACTGTTAATACCTCTGATTTATATATATTTGGCTGATTATAAATATAAATACCAAAAGCTACTGCGCATACTACGCTCACTATGGCGATGATAAATTTATTTTTCCAGATAACAGAAATTACGTCTTTTATCGACACTTCAGCCTGACATAGCGAATCGTAATACTCATTTGGGCTTTGACCACTCATATCATTATTTCCTAAAGGCTACTAACAGCAGCAACAGCTACGCCAAGTTGATAAAGAATTTGTGTTGCAGTGCTCCACAGCGTTAGCTTATCTAAGTGACCAGCGTCCATTGGTACTACTATAGTATCGCCTGGCTGAAGTTGATCTGAATTGTTAATTGCAAACCAGTTACCTGTATTAGGAATTTTAACTGAGCCATTAGCTTTAATTATATAAATACGATCATCTGCAGCGCGCTCCTTTAAGCCACCACTAAGATTAATATATTCATCAACACTTATACCTGCTTTATACAAATGAGAAGTTGAATAGTTAACTTCACCAATCACACTTATAGAGTCGCGCTTACTAGGGACATACAATATGTCGCCATCTTGTAACACTAAATTTTGCTGGTTATTCACTATTAGCGGCAAATCGATAACTAAACGACCTACAGCTTCTACACTTGCGAGATCTTTTAGTAAGCTATCCATATCTTGATACGATAGAGAGTTACTGCTAACAGAGCTCTGAAAGCTCCTAGAGGCTATATCTCGGCGTAGTTCAGTAGATAAGCGCGCTAACTGTTGTTGCTCTTGCTTTTTAATTGACTGGCGAGTGAATATAGCTGCTTGTTGCTCTGCAAACTTAGAGAATCCACCTGCTCGCTCTAATAAATTGGTTAATGTTTCGCCTCGGCGAATAGTATAAGTGCCTGGAAACTTAAGCTCGCCTTTAAGGGTTACTTTTACATTTTCTTGCCAGTTAGGAATGGCAAAAACATTTAGGCTATCTTTACTTTGCAAAGCTGTGTCTATTACTTCGTCACCAAGCATTGCTGCTTGCAAATCAAATCTTAAATGCTTCACCTGTGAGGCGTCACCTGAAACTATACGTGTAATTTCTGCTTCTTTTGTATAAGCCGATTCAAGTAATCCGCCTGAAGCAGTAATCAAATCTTTGACTTGTCCACCTACTGATAATGGATAAACACCTGGATATGCAACATTGCCATTTACTTCAACTAATTGCATAGCTTGTTGCACTGAAGCTTGCTGTTTTAATTTAGAAACAATAGGCGCTAATAAGTTATAGCGGCTATATAGTGCGTAGTCTTCAGCCTCAAGTTTTTGCTCAGCCTTATGCTTTTTAATTTCGCCGATTGTTTGTGATTGTTCTTTATTATCTAACTCTTTTTTTTCGTTGGCTGAATTTAAGCCTATATATTTTTCGAACTCATTTTGCTGATATTTATGCCATTGCGATACTTTTAGCTGTTGTTCTTGCTGTTCTTGACTTAATGCCATGTCCTCGAGTGCTTGTTTCTCAGCTTTTTTATCTTCAAAGCGACTAAACACGATAATTTTATCGTTTACTGAAAGAGCTAAATCATTTTTTTTATTTTTAACTATGGCTTGAGCGATATCAAATTGGTGAATTTCTATATCACCATTTATATTCGTTTCGCGTACAACTAAGCCATAACTTAAATCAGCCTGCGGTAGCAAATCGCCACGTATAGATTTTAATACATCTGAAATATGCTTCCCTTGGCGCCATTGATAATTTCCAGGACGTGCGACTGCACCAATTAAGCTAATGGAGTTTTTATACTGTGAACTGATAGAATCAAAGCGAATACGATCTCCATCTTGAGGGATGTAATTTATTTTAGTACGTGTAAAGTCAACTGATAAAACCTTTTTACGGTCGTGACTAAAACGCTCCACTATTACATTTTTAGCATAGGCACTTGGTTTTAAGCCGCCAGCCATTGTGAGCAAGTGTTTTGCTGTTTCGCCATTTTTAAGTTCAAAAATAGCAGGGCGTTTAACCAAGCCTTCAACAGCGACTTGCTCACCAACAGTTGGAATAAATACTACATCACCAGGTTTTAGGATTATATCGTTACTGCTATCGCCATTTATAAGTAAGTCATACATATCAAAGTTAGTAATTACCTTACCTGCGCGCTTTACTTGAATGTTACGCAGTGAAGCAATATCTGACACGCCGCCACTTACAAATAATGCATGAGATACGGTAGTCAACGACGATACACTATAGCTACCCGGTTTATAGGCTTCGCCTAATACCATAATGCGCATACTACGTAGCTGCCCAAGTGACACAAAGGCTTTAACGCCAATTATTTCTTGCTCTACTTTAACTTTAATTAACTCTTTAACCTCAGCAAAGGTTAAACCTGCTACCTGCACAGGGCTTAAATCGGGTATGTTAATACGACCCTCGCGGTCGACTATTACTTCAAAGCTATCGCTTTCTTTACCATAAAAGTTAATAAGTAACTGATCGCCACGCCCTATTAAGTAGGTGTCGGGCACTGCAGCACTTTCATTTGGCATGAATGTAGTTGGCTCACCCGCAAATAGCTCATAACCAAATGGTTTCACTGGTTCTATCTCTGGTTGAAATCTTTCTTCGTCAGTAAGAGGTTCTTTGCGCTCTTCTGCGCGCTGATTTATAACTGTACTTTGTTCTGTAGCAGCTGTTTCATTTGATTGACTTATATTACCAATTGAGGAAAGGTCTACACCATATTGCTTAGCTAGGGCTTCTTGTTGAGATTTTGGTAATTTTTTAAACTGCTCTATTTGTGCATTAGTTGGTGTGAATGCTAAAGCACCAAAACCGCACGCTAAAATAAAAACAGCTATAAAATATTTAAAAACGTTCACGAGTAGGTATTTCCCTAGGTCTACAACCAAAAATGGCCGCCATTGTACATTATAATCAAAGCAATAAAAAAGGGGCTTAAGCCCCTTTTATTGTTACTAAAACACTGTATTTTGTTAAATCAGTTAAAAACTGTAAACCAATGTTAATGAGGTCTCTGTATCGGTGCTTTCTTTGTCATCAGCAACATCTGAGTTGTTAATAATATTGTAAGCAACCTTCATTTGTAATGAACCATTTATTTTAGCAAGTAGTGCAGTTTCTGAGCGTGTTTTGGTGTTGGTGTCACCATACTCTACTGTTACTAATTGCGTAAAACGAGCGTTATCAGAAATCTTCCAGTTGTAATCTAATTTACCTAAGGCAATAATTTCGCCTTCGTATTCACCAGCAAGTGAATTACCATTTTCATCAACTTCTGTGCTTACATCTGGATACTTAAAGTACTTATAACCAGGACCAATTTCGGCACTTAACCACATGGTTTTTTCGTTTAATAAACGTAAACCATAACCAGCAGAAACTACCGACTCACTTCTATAGGCACCAAAATAGTCTGAAACGTGTGAACCATAAATGAATAGGTGCGAGTGTTTTTCATTTAATTTGTAATTGCCTTGTGCAGAAATAGCGTATTTTTCGTTAGTACGCTGTTTGTCTTTTGTACCATCGTCGTTTTCTACTTCGTCTTCTTTATAAATACCGTCGATTTTGTACTCATTATTCCAACGTTCTAGATGATGCAATACCTTAATACCACCTTTAAGTGTGGTGGTTTCGGTGTTACCGCTGGTAATAATAGCGCCTAGCTCACTGGTAACTTCCCAGGTTTTTTGCTCAGCGTCGTCTGCAAATGCGTTAGTTGCTGCTGTTGCTGCAACTAAAATTGATAAAAGCTTTAGTTTCATTTAAAAATAACCTTTGTATAGCTGTAAGTAAATTAATCTTGTTTGCGTAAATGTACATCCACCTGAGGAGCTGGAATATTGATCCCTTGCTCATCAAATATAATTTTAATTTCTTCGAGTAAACTCCAGTACGTAGGCCAATAATCGGCTGACTCAACCCACGGGCGAACTATAAAGTTTACGCTTGATTCAGCAAGCTCAGATACTGATACGTTATAAGCCGGATCTTTTAAAATGCGTGACTCGCTATCGAGTATTGATTTAAGCACTTCTTTCGCTTTGCGTAAATCGGCATCGTAATCTACACGAATTACTAAATCTATACGGCGTGTTGACTCTCGTGAGTAATTAACGATTGCATCTGACATGATTTTTGAATTTGGCATTATGATAACTTTGTTATCTGGGGTGCGCAGCTCTGTTGAAAATATTTCGATTTTTTTAATAGTGCCGGCTTTATTACCTGCCTCTACGTAGTCACCCGATTTAAAAGGGCGTAGTAAAATAATCAGCACGCCTGATGCAAAGTTAGAAAGCGAGCCTTGTAGTGCTAAACCTACAGCTAAACCAGCAGCACCTAAAATAGCAATAAATGAGGTTGTTTCGATCCCTATTTGCGACAGCGCCATTAAAACGGTCGCCATAAATACTATGGCAAATACAATACTAGAAACAAAAGAGCCTACTGCTTTGTCTACTTTCTTTTTGTCGAATGCTTTTTCGGTTAAGTTTGCACAAAATTTTGCAATTCGCCCACCTAATAAAAAGATAACCAGCGCTATTACCGCTTGTATTCCATAGTGTAAAATTAGGCCTGAGTTTTCATTAAGCCAATTGAGTACCGATTCCATTTTGTGGTCCCTGAAAGTCGTTCATCTGATTTTATCGGCAAATTATATATTATTTACATTTTGGATTCATTAGATAATGGGTTTGCATAAATAAGTTTTAATCCAGTTACTTATTAAAACATTAGTTAACTTGACTGCTTTTCGTGCAAAACACACACTAAACATGCTATTTCGCTCTTTTTTTAATTTTTTTCACTTTTTTGCTTCACAACTTTTAATACTTTATGTATTATGCGCCTCACACCAACCAAGGTGTGTTGTGGCGGTTGTAGCTCAGTTGGTAGAGCCCCGGATTGTGATTCCGGTTGTCGCGGGTTCAAGCCCCGTCAATCGCCCCAATTTTTCTTTCCTCAAGAAAAATCAAAAAAGTATTAATCCTTTAAGTTGTTTATTCAGTTTTTATATTTTTAAAACCCACATTAAATAAGCTTAAAATACCTAGCTTGTAGTAGTAGTAGATTTACCTTACGCTTTTTTATCTTAATAACCGCGACATAAAGCCACGCCTACAACAAACACACCCCGTAAGCGGGAGTTTACCTCGCGCAAATTTTAGCAAGCGCGGCATAAAGCCCCGCCTACGAGCAACTTAAACACCGATTTTGGTTTAATCTCTGCCTAAAACCAGCCCTTTTACTCTGGCCTGCCTTTATTGCGTTTACCTAATAAGTACGCGTCGCGGAATTTTATAAAATGCTGTTCTAATTTAGAGGCTGCATCCTTCTCTCCCGCTAACGCTAACACCATAATGGCCACTTCTGCGGTGCCAAGTTGATGCGCATGGGGAGCAACGCGAAGGCGGTAGTCTGAGAGTTTGTCGGCAGTGATCGACAATACCGGAAGATTATCTAAATACGGACTTTTGCGGATCATTTTTTTAGCTTCGCGCCAGGTGCCGTCTAGAAATATAAATAGCGGTTTTTTACCGGCTGTTATATTTACTTCAGTTACGGCTCTGCCCGGCTCCACATCTTCAGCAGGAAATACAACCATAGGTTGATATTGCGGATCGTTTATTAATGCTAAAAGTTTGGCATCGGGATCGGTTCTATCCCATCTAAATGCATAGTTTTCAGGTACTATTTCGGCAATTAAACGCCCAGTATTTGAAGGTTTAAAGCTTTCATTATGATACATAAGTAAACACACAGCGGCGTCGCAATCGGCTTGTACAACCCCTTCACAAATACAGTAAAGCTCTGCAAGTAGGCATTGCTGGCAACGTGTCATTTTAGCGCCTCGAGCGTTAAACTCACGGCGCGATTCGCTTATTTGTTGGGCACGTAATGCTAAAACGGCATTTTTCACTGGGGGTTTACCTTAAATAAATTAGGCGCGCATTGTAGCTATATTTGATGAAAATAGATATGTGAGGGCTTTAGGTATTAACAAGGTGATACAACCCTATAGGCGGGAGTTTACCTCGCGCAATGTTTTTTGAACCTTAAACAAGCGCGGCGTAAAGCTTTACCTTAGGCAAATTTAAAAATTACTGCTACTTTTAAATTATGACTTTTCTAATGATTATTTTAAATGAAAAAATCACAGCTACTTCGTAAAGGGCGTGTATCTTTAGCTAATCACTATTACAACGTAACTCTAGTTACATATGACAGACAATGCTTATTTACTGATCTTTATTTAAATAGATTATTAATAAATGAAATGAGAATTCTGGAGGAACAAGACGCATCTAAAACGATTGCCTTTGTGTTTATGCCCGATCATATACATTGGTTATTTCAATTAAAAATGAGCTCTTCTCTTAGCTGCTTGATTCGTACATTCAAAGGTCGCTGTACAAAACAAGCAAGGGAGCAATTTTTAATACAAAAGCTGTGGCAACCTGATTTTTATGACCATTTAATTAGGGATGAAAGCGACTTAACTAATTGTGCTCGTTATATAGTAGCAAATCCCCTTAGAGCATCTTTAGTTAAGAGTGTTGCTTTTTATCCTCATTGGGATTGTATTTATATTACTTGAACTCGCGCAATGTTTTTTAATTTTAACCAGCGCGGCATAAAGCCCCGCCTACAACAAACACCCAACCCCGTAGGCGGGAGTTTACCTCGCGCAATGTTTTTTAATTAGCCAGCGCGGCATAAAGCCCCGCCTACGGACGGCCTAAACACTGAGCTTGGTTTGATCTCTGCCTGAAACCTAATACCTAATACCTAATACCTAATACCTAATACCTAATACCTAATACCTAATACCTAATACCTAATACCTAAAACCTGCTTTTTCGCCCATAAAAAACCCAAGCTGGGCTTGGGTTTTTAAACAATTAACTAAAAGAAATTACTTTTTCTTTTTAACTGCTTTTTTATTTGGTAAGTCAGTGATTGAACCTTCGTAAATTTCAGCTGCTAGGCCGATTGATTCATTCAATGTTGGGTGAGCATGAATGGTAAGCGCTAAGTCTTCGCCATCTGCACCCATTTCTACTGCTAGGCCAATTTCGCCCAGCATTTCGCCTGCGTTAATACCAACCATAGCGCCACCGATTACACGGCCACTTTCTTTATCAAAAATAAGCTTAGTAGAACCTTCAGTACGTGCAGATGCAATTGCACGACCTGATGCAGCCCACGGGAATACCGCAGTTTCAATGCTAAGGCCTTGCTCTTTTGCTTCTTTTTCAGTTACACCAACCCACGCCATTTCTGGATCTGTGTAGGCAATTGAAGGAATACATTTAGGATCAAAGTAATGTTTTTGACCAGAAATAACTTCAGCTGCAACGTGTGCTTCGTGAACCGCTTTGTGCGCAAGCATAGGTTGGCCAACAATGTCGCCTACTGCAAAAATGTGCTCAACGTTTGTTTTAAGCTGCTTATCAACATTAATAAAGCCGCGATCATCAACGTTAACGCCTGCTTTATCTGCATCAAGTAACTTACCGTTTGGTGTACGGCCAACTGCTACAAGTACTTTGTCGTAACGTACTGGTTCTGCTGGTGCGTTTTTACCTTCAAACGTTACATATAGGCCATCGTCTTTTGCGTCAATGCCCGTTACTTTAGTAGAAAGCATTACATTAAATTTGTCGCTTACGTACTTTTGGTAAATTTTAACAATGTCTTTATCAGCAGCAGGTACTAGTTGATCAGCAAATTCAACTACGTCGATTGCTGAACCTAGTGCACGGTATACTGTGCCCATTTCAAGGCCAATAATACCACCACCAAGTACAAGTAGCTTTTCAGGGATATCTTTAAGCTCTAGTGCGCCAGTTGAGTCAATTACGCGATCATCTTCTGGGATGAAAGGTAAGCTAACTGGTTTAGAACCTGCAGCAATAATTGCGTTATCGAAGGTAATTGTTGTTGTACCGTCGGTGCCTTCAACAGCAATGGTGTTACTGCCAGTAAATTTACCGTAACCGTATACAACTTTAACTTTACGCATTTTCGACATGCTAGTTAAGCCACCAGTTAGTTGGCCAATAACAGAGTCTTTCCATGAACGGATTTTGTCTAAGTCAATTTGTGGTGCGCCAAAAGTAACGCCATGATCGGCCATTGCCGCTGCGTCATCAATTACTTTAGCTACGTGTAAAAGCGCTTTTGAAGGGATACAACCCACATTTAGACATACACCGCCTAGTGTATCGCGAGACTCAACTAGTGTAACTTCTAAGCCCAAGTCAGCAGCACGGAAAGCCGCAGAGTAACCACCAGGACCACCGCCTAGTACAACAACTTGAGTTTTTAATTCGTTGCTCATGCTATTACCTTAATTATTTGAACGGGACACAGCCCCAAGGTTTAACTGCCATGCTTCTGCGAGGCAGAAATTCTGTGCAAAGATTGTATCATTGCAAATGGTAAAAATCCCAGCAAAAAACAACTGGCTGGGATTTGATTTCATACATTTTTAGCGATTACATCACTAATTGACGAATATCGCTCATGTAGCTTGCCAGCGTAACAGTAAAGCGTGCTGCTAGCGCACCGTCAATCACTCTATGGTCGTACGACATTGACAATGGCACCATAAGTTTTGGTTCAAACTCTTTACCATTCCATTTTGGCTTCATTTCAGATTTAGACACACCTAAAATAGCCACTTCTGGCGCGTTAACAATCGGCGTAAATGCCGTACCGCCAATACCGCCTAAGCTTGAAATAGTAAAACAGCCACCTTGCATATCTGCCGAGGTAAGCTTACCGTCGCGTGCTTTAACAGATACTTCCATTAGCTCGCGCGATAGTTCAATAATGCCTTTTTTATCAACATCTTTAAACACAGGTACTACTAAACCATTTGGCGTATCAACCGCTACACCAATATTAATGTACTTTTTAAGAATTAAGCTTTCGCCGTCGTTAGACAGTGACGAGTTAATAGTTGGAAATTCGGCCAATGCTTTTGCTGCGGCTTTCATTACAAATACTAGTGGCGTAATTTTAACACCTAGCTTTTTCTTCTCGTTAAGGGCATTTTGCTCTTTACGGAATTCTTCAAGGCTGGTTATATCGGCTTCGTCGAACTGAGTAACATGTGGGATTTGCACCCAGTTACGGTGTAAGTTTTTACCCGATAGCTTTTGAATACGCGATAGTTTTTTCTCTTCAATTTCGCCAAACTTAGCAAAATCAACTTTAGGCCATGGAATAAGCCCAAGCTCACTGCCGCCTGCGTTGCCTTTACCTGCCGACAATTGACCAGATTCAACTTGCTTAACTAAGTTTTTAACATAGTTTTGCACGTCGTCTTTTACTACGCGGTTTTTACGACCAGAGCCTTTTACGTTAGCTAGGTTTATACCAAACTCACGTGCTAAGCGGCGTACCACAGGCGATGCATGTGCATACGCGCTATTATCAGCAAAGCTTTCGTTGCTAGCTGCTGGAGCAGATTGCGTCGCTGTTTCGGCTTTTGGTGCTGGCTTTTCGCTTTTAGCAGCAGGTGCTGATTTTTCGGCTTCAGGTTTAGCGGCTGCAGCAGGTGCGCCACCAGCAACTTCAAAAACAAAAATTAACGAGCCGGTCGATACTTTGTCGCCAGTAGCTACTTTAATTTCTTTAACTGTGCCTGCAAACGGTGCCGGAAGCTCCATTGCTGCTTTGTCGCCTTCAACATTTAGTAACGATTGATCTTCAGTAACGCTGTCGCCAACGGCTACTAAAATTTCGGTCACTTCAACTTCGTCGCCACCAATATCAGGCACGTTAACTTCTTTTGTGCTTGATGCTGAGCTTTGCTCGGCTGCTGCCGGTGCTGCTTTAGTTTCGGCTGGTGTTGATTCAGCAGCTGGTGCTGCAGACTCGCTACCTGCTACTTCAAATACAAATACCAATGAACCGGTTTTTACTGTATCGCCAGTCGCTACTTTAATTTCTTTAACTGTGCCAGCAAACGGCGCAGGTACTTCCATTGATGCTTTGTCGCCTTCAACGCTTAAAATAGACTGATCTTCGCTAACGCTGTCGCCAACGGCTACTAAAATTTCAGTTACTTCAACTTCGTCATCGCCAATATCTGGCAAGGTTACGTCTTGTGCTGCAGAGCCAGAAGCAGCAGGTGCTGGCTTAGCGTCAGTTGCAGGCGCTTTTTGCTCTGCTGCACTGTCGCTTTTAGCTGTACTTGCGCTTTCGCCTTCACTCTCGCCTTCAAAGATAAACACTAAAGAGCCAGTAGCTACGTTGTCGCCAATGCTTACTTTAATCTCTTTTACCGTGCCAGCTGTGTCGGCCGGTACTTCCATTGACGCTTTATCGCCTTCAACGGTTAGTAATGCTTGGTCAACTTCAACAACGTCGCCAACGGCTACTAATATTTCGGTTACTTCTACTTCATCACCACCGATATCGGGTACTTTAATTTCAATACTCATTGCAAACCTCTTATGCGTACAGTGGGTTAAGTTTGTTGGTGTCGATATTGAACTTTTTAAGTGCTTCAATAACTACCGACTTTTCAACTTCACCACGTTTAGCAAGTTCAGATAACGTAGCAACTACAACGTAGTCTGCGTTAACTTCAAAGTGACGACGAAGGTTTTCGCGGCTATCAGAGCGGCCGTAACCATCGGTGCCTAACACTTTATAGTTATTGCTAGGAATAAACGAACGCGCTTGCTCTGCGTAGTTTTTCATGTAATCGGTTGCTGCAACCGTTACTGAATCGTTTAATACGCTAGTGATATACGCAGTTTTTTGCTCGCCTTCAGGGTTAAGCATGTTAAAACGCTCAACATCTTGGCCATCGCGCGTTAATTCGTTGAAAGACGTTACTGAGAATACGTCAGATGCAACACCGTAGTCTTCGCTCAATACTTTAGCTGCTTTACGTACTTCAGTCATAATAGTACCCGAGCTTAATAGCTGTACGTTGGCTTTTTTGCCTGCGTAGCTCTCTAGCTTGTAAATACCTTTACGAATACCTTCTTCAGCGCCTTCTGGCATAGCTGGCTGATGGTAGTTTTCGTTCATTAACGTTAAGTAGTAGTAAATGTTTTCTTGATCGTCACCATACATACGACGAATACCATCTTGAATGATAACCGCTACTTCGTATGCATACGTTGGATCGTAAGAAATACAGTTAGGTACTGTGCTGGCAAGAATATGGCTGTGGCCATCTTCGTGTTGTAAGCCTTCGCCGTTAAGCGTAGTACGCCCTGCTGTTGCACCTAGTAAGAAACCACGTGCTTGCTGATCGCCTGCCATCCATGCCATGTCGCCAACGCGTTGGAAACCAAACATAGAGTAGTAAATGTAAAATGGGATCATTGGTAAATCGTTGGTGCTGTAAGATGTTGCTGCAGCAACCCATGACGACATTGCACCTAACTCGTTAATACCTTCTTGCAGTACTTGACCCGATGTAGCTTCTTTATAGTAAGAAACAATATCGCGATCTTGAGGTGTGTAGTTTTGGCCATGCGGGTTATAAATACCAATTTGGCGGAACAAACCTTCCATACCAAAGGTACGTGCTTCGTCGGCAATAATAGGTACTATGTTTTTACCAATGCCTTTGTCTTTTAATAAAATATTAAGTGCACGAACAAAACCCATAGTGGTAGAAATATCACGTTTTTGTTCTTCAAGTAGCGGGTTAAACGCTTCTACTTCTGGCACTGTTAGCTTTTCGCTAAAGCGTGCAATACGCTTAGGTGTATAACCTTTAAGCTCTTCACGACGAGCGTGTAAGTAAGTGTGCTCAGGAGTGCCTTCTTCAAGCGTTAAATAAGGCAGTTCGGTTAGTTGCTCTTCAGATATTAAATCGTCAAGGCCTAGGCGTGAGCGTAGGTGTGCAACATGCGACATGTCCATTTTTTTAACTTGGTGCGCAATGTTTTTACCTTCAGCCGCTTCACCCATGCCGTAACCTTTAACGGTTTTAGCAAGAATAACAGTAGGACGACCTTTGGTTTCTTCTGCTTTTTTAAATGCAGCAAATAATTTAGATGGCTCATGACCACCACGCTTAAGCGCAAAAATTTCGTCATCTGTCATATCAGCAACAAGTGCTGCTGTTTCAGGGTAACGACCAAAGAAATGTTCACGTACATACGCGCCATTTTTTGCTTTATACGTTTGGTAATCGCCGTCAACCGTTTCGTTCATTAGTTGTAATAACTTACCGGTTTTATCTTTAGCCAGTAATATATCCCAACCGCTGCCCCACACTAGCTTAATTACGTTCCAGCCAGCGCCTTTAAATAGGCCCTCTAGCTCTTGAATAATTTTACCGTTACCCATAACTGGGCCATCTAGGCGCTGTAAGTTACAGTTAACTAAGTAACATAGGTTGTCTAGCTTTTCGCGTGCAGCAAATGAAATAGCGCCACGAGATTCTGGCTCATCCATTTCGCCATCACCTAAAAACGCATATACACGTTGGTTTTTAGTGTCTTTTAAGCCACGGCCGTCTAGGTATTTTAAAAAGCGTGCTTGGTAAATAGACGAAATTGGACCAAGGCCCATAGAAACCGTAGGAAACTGCCAAAATTCAGGCATTAATTTAGGATGCGGGTACGACGGTAAGCCTTCGCCACCTACTTCTTGACGGAAGTTATCTAGCTGCGATGCCGATAAACGCCCTTCAACAAATGCGCGCGCATAAATACCCGGAGAAATATGACCCTGGTAATAAACTAAGTCGCCGCCGTCTAAATCGTTTGGTGCTTTAAAAAAGTGGTTAAAACACACCTCATAAAATGCCGCAGACGATTGGTAAGACGCCATATGGCCGCCTAAATCGAGATCTTTTTTCGATGCACGCAATACAATCATAATCGCGTTCCAACGAATTATTGAACGAATACGGCGTTCAATATTTACATCTCCCGGGTAAGCAGGTTCTTGCTCTACCGGAATTGTATTGACGTAGTTAGTGGTAATACCCGTTGGCATATCTACGCCATCTAAACGGGCTTGCTCTAACACTTGCTCAAGTAAAAACTGAGCTCGTTCAACACCTTCTTCGCGCACAACCGATTCAAGAGCTTGTAACCACTCTTGTGTTTCTAGCGCGTCTACGTCAATTTTATTGACTTCAGACATATGGAGGTTTCCTTATGTTTAAAATACGAATGTTGTGTATTTAACACATCCCACTTACTAATTTTGAGTAAGGATGTATTTGCTTAATTTTGTTTGGTGCGTCTTAAACTGCGTTCAATTCGCGAATGTTCTTTACCCGCTTCCAGTAACGCTTCTTCTATATATGCTAAATGCGCATTACTAGCTAAGCGTGCTTCTTCGGGCTTACCTTCAATAACGGCATCCATTAGCAAACCACGGTGGTGGCCTAATTGGTTACTGATATCTGATTTTGTTAATAACACGGTTAAATTTTGTAATACATTTTGCTCAAGCAATGCCTGCATGCCTCTCACCAAATGTAGTAAAACAATGTTATGTGACGCCTCTGCAATACAAAAATGAAAAGCATTTATTGCTTTCGCTTTTTGTTGTAGGTCGTCTTGTACCAAAGCAATTTGATCAAAGCTTTGTTTTACTTTAATAAAATCGTTATTGGTGCCACGCAATGCAGCGTAATACGCGGCAATCCCTTCTAATGCATGGCGAAATTCAAGTAAATCAAACTGCGATTCTGGATGTTTACTGATCAAATCAAACAGCGGATCAGTGAGCCCTTCTTCGAGCTGATTTTTTACATACGTACCGCCGCCTTGGCGTCTGGTTACTAAACCTTTCGCTTCAAGCTTTTGAATCGCCTCGCGCAGTGATGGCCGCGACACTTCAAATTGCTTAGCTAACTCACGCTCCGGTGGCAGTTTTTCGCCTGGTGCCAACGACCCCTCAAGAATCATGTTCTCAAGTTGTTGTAAAATCACATCCGATAATTTTGCAGCTTTAATCTTTAAAGACATCAGTCAACGTCCGCGTTGTATAAATACCAAAAGCCCTTAAAACCAGGCTTTGAACTGAACAATTTAACCAAAAGGTAAATTGGTCATACCAAATTTTGACATACGGTAACAAAAAGCCTAATTGCTGTCAATTTACAGTAGCTTTAAGGACACTTAGCCAGCGTAACGCATTCAGCGCAAAGTTTAAAGAATACACAAAATAGTATAAATAAAGAAAGGTAAATGAGACGAAAATAAATTGGTCAGACCAGGGAGGGTAAAGTGATAAAGGAGAGTTTAGGTGTTAGCAGTCAAAAATAAGTAAACACCCCATAGCCCGCAGTGTAACTTTAATTACAGCCCGTTTATTCACAAAGAGGCTTAGAGGGCGCTGCGCTTTAGAGCAGTGAAAAGTAATAGCTTAAAATGTTAACTTTTTAATGTTTTCTCATTTACTCTCATTGCCTTCTCTTTGTGAAATAGTATCTTTGTTTGAAAAGAGAAATATAAAACCGCACTTACACAATCCACACACCGTGCTTAGTTTTATCTTTTGTCTGGAATTTGTAAGTGACAAGCTTGCTGGCGCGGTATTTTTAACAAAAATATAATTACTTAAAACATTCGCACTGTGTGCGTGCGGTGGCAAGCCCCTCGCCTACGTATAACCTCAAACACCGAGCTTGGCTTTATCTCTACCTAAAACCTGGCGCCTAAAGCCTGCCCTTTAATCCAACCCACCAAACAGGGTTAATAATGCAATCAGTACTAAATAAAACAATACATTACGTTTTACCAATTTAATCATACAAGTGGCTTCGTACGCGCAGTCGTAGTAGCGTTTTTCTACTTGCTCTGCGGCTAAGGCGGTGTAAGTAACCACTTTGCGGTTAGGGCTTGAAAAATCAAGCGCGTAGCGTAACCAGCAACTAGTGCCTTTATTAAAGTTACCTATTACTAAATAACCAAAGCTGGTAATGCGCGCTGGTAACCAGTCAAGCCAAAATAATAATCTGTGTAGCATTTTAGAATGCTTTGCTATTATTTCGTCGTCATCTTGCGTTACTAAATCGGCGAATGTGCGTACGAGTGCATATAAAACCGCACCGGCTACGCCTAATATTACAAACCAAAAAATCACCGCGCAGTAAAATCTAAAGTTAACCCATGCCAGGGTTTGCCCAACTGTTTCGCCGTCTTGCTCTTCTTCTGTGCGATTTTGGCCCATTTGCAGTGCATATAAGGTAGCCGCAGTTTTATCATCTCGGGTTAAAGCGTTTAAGTACGACTTATATAATGCACGCTGCTTAGCACAGCCAAAACACACGAGTAATATTGTTACATTAAAAATAAGTTGCCACAGCACAAAGTCAGACAGCAAATATAAACAACCAATAGCCAGTACAGGTAAAAGTAGCCACACTAAAAAGCCAACACCCGAGCCAAATACGCCTTTATTAGTGAGCAGGTTTGCCGAGCGATTTACATAACCGTCTGCGTAGTAGCTAATTTGCCAATGGGCTGAACGAGCACCTAAGCGCTCAAGTATTAATGCAATTATTATCGAAACCAAAATCATTGTTGTTACTCACTTAGCCTGATTGTTTAAGCATAGTTAAAAATAAATGCCAGTTAAAGCTACTACCGGGGTCTGTTTTTCGCCCTGGTGCTATATCGCAATGCCCTACAATTCGCTCTGTTGTTATATTTGGATAGCGTTGCATTATGGCTTCACTTAATATTTTTAAACTAGTGTATTGCGCTAAAGTATAAGCGGTGGTGTCGGTTCCCTCAAGCTCAATGCCAATGCTAAAGTTATTGCAGTTAGTTTGCCCGTTAAACTCAGACGCCCCAGCATGCCATGCTCGCTTAGTAAATGGCACGTACTGCACTAGCTCACCGCTGCGTTTAATAAAGCAATGTGCCGACACCCGCACACCGTGTAAATCGCTAAAGCTGCTATGCGCTTCACAATTAAGCGTACCCATAAATAAATCATCAACATAAGGTGTACCAAACTGCCCCGCCGGCAAGGATATATTGTGAATTACCAATAAAGAAACGTCTGTATCACTCGGGCGCTCATCAAAATGCGAACAACCACGCTGCAAAGCACAATTTACCACCCCATTTAAATCTATGTTCATAATTTAAATCAAAAGATCTACATAACATCGATGCTAAAGGATTTAATTTAAAAATGATAGATGAAGCAATAAAAGCTTACCAACCAGCGAACTTGTAGGCGGGAGTTTACCTCGCGCTGTTTTTTAATTTTAATCAGCGCGGCATAAAGCCCCGCCTACGTGTAACCTAAACACTGAGCTTGCTTTGCTCTCTACCTAAAACCGACCTTTTCACAAAGAGAAGACAATGAGAGCAAATGAGAAGCCACTTAAACAGCTAATTTATTTTTACTACTCTAAAGCGCAGCGCCCTCTTAGCCTCTTTGTGAATATGTTTTTCGCACTACGTGCGGCGCGGTGGCAACCCCTCGCCTACAGGTAATTTAAACACCGAGCTTATCTCTACCTAAAACCTGATACCTGATACCTGAAACCTGCTCTTCCCTAAAACCTGATACCTGAAACCTAAAACCTGCTTTCCCCAAAAACCTGATACCTGCCTTTACCACAAAGCTGGTTATTGCAATTCAAACATAGTAAAATTTGCTTAATTTATTTACTGTTACGAGCTTTTTTATGCCTATTCCACACACTTTAGTTAGTCAACTAGTTACTCTTGCACTCGGTGAAGATTTAAATTACCAAAGTGCTGAAAATGGCGACATTACCGCGCAACTAATTCCTGCAAACGAGCAAGCGAACGCTAAAGTAATTACCCGCGAAGACTGCATATTTTGTGGTAAAGACCTAATTATTGAAGTATTTAAACAAGTAGATCCTAGTGTTGTAGTAAATGTACTAGTAAACGATGGCGATGCAGTTAAAGCTAACAGTACTTTATTTACAGCAACTGGCTCGGCTCGCGCTATTTTAACTGCCGAGCGTACAGCACTTAACTTTGTACAAACACTTTCGGGCACAGCTACTACCACAGCTCATTATGTAAAAGAACTTGCGGGTACAAAAACCCAACTACTCGATACCCGTAAAACCATACCTGGTTTACGCATTTTACAAAAATATGCAGTTAAGTGTGGCGGCGGTGCAAATCACCGTATTGGTTTATACGACGCGTTTTTAATAAAAGAAAATCACATAGCTGCGTGTGGTGGTATAAACAAAGCCGTAGCGCAAGCTAAACAAAACCAACCAAACAAACCAATAGAAGTAGAAGTTGAATCACTTGTTGATCTAAAACAAGCGCTTGATGCGGGTGCCGATATTATAATGCTCGACAACTTTAACGTAGAGCAAATTAAACAAGCTGTAGTGGTTACTAACAAACGTGCAAAACTTGAGGTTTCGGGCAATATGACCTTACAAACGCTTAAAACTTACTCACAAGCTGGGGTAGACTTTATATCAAGCGGAGCGTTAACAAAAAACTTACAATCAATCGATTTATCAATGCGATTTGATTAATAATAACGCAGACTTTAAATTTAAACTGCGCTAATTCATTGACAATAGATACTATAAAGCATTAAATAACCCGAAAGGATTGCTTTTTAACATTTTGTTAAATAAAATACTTTTTTAAATATAATCCGTGTACTAAAAAGTAAAAAACAGTGGTAAACTCACGCTGTTGTACTATAGATGAATGTACCATTAATATAAAAGCACTAATTAGCTGGTTTAATATTAATGAGTGCAATGAAATGCATAAAAAAGTTAAGTATTTATACAGTTATACCTAAAAATATAAGCTAATTTATAAATATAAAAGTAACTAAATAACACATTAAAGTGCTAAATATTGGTAACTTTAATAACTAAATGCACAGCGTGTTCTTGTTTATACAAACTAAAATACGCTGTACAGTAAAGTTTGTTCTTTAAATAAACAGGTTAAGTAAACAGTTTAAATAAACAAATTAAGTAAACAGGTTAAATAAACAAATTAAGCTAAGCACTAATGCTACTTAAATGGCGTTTATTTACCACAACATTATCCTTTAGGAGAGGAAACATGAAAACAATGACACAACAGAACCAAAAGGGTTTCACCCTAATTGAATTAATGATCGTAGTAGCAATAATCGGTATTCTTGCTGCTATTGCGTTGCCTGCATATCAGGATTATACAGCTCGCGCACAAGCAACTGAAGGGTTAAGTGCAACATCTGGATTACGTTCAGATATTGGTGTTTACATGTCTGAAAACGGTGGCGCAACTGGTATAGAAAGTGATACAGCCATTGATGCACAAGCGGACGCATTAGCAGGTCGTTACTTTTCTGCAACAGGTGTTGCGGTAGCTGCCGATGGTGTAGTTCAAATAACTTTTGATGATGGTGCACATTCAGGTGAAACCATGTCTTTAACACCTACAGTTGAAACAAGTGGTCAAATTTCACGCTGGGTATGCTCTGGCTTAGATGCTCAATACTTACCTTCAGCATGTAGAGCTGCTGCAGCTTCTGCGCCTGCGCCTGCGCCTGGGCCATAATAAGATACATAAAGGGCACAGCTGTGCCCTTTATGTTCCCCGAGACAAATATGAAACATTTAATTTCACCTAAGTTAGATTTTCTCTTGATTGGTGGCTTGTCTATACTTTTCTACATTATTACCTATTTAATTCCTATAAAATTAATAAAGCTAGATTATATTTTTGTGATGTGGGTGTTAGCTTTTTTTGTTAATAGCCCTCATTTTATTATAAGCTACCAAATTTTCTATCTTGAACATAGAAATGATCTTTTCAGTAATAATCGGCTTTTATTATCGGGGATAATCATACCTATAGCATTACTCATGATAATTTCACTAGGTATGCTTTATAATTCCAAGATGGCCTTTTTACTTCTTCTTTTTTCAATGTTTTTTTCAGTCGGCTGGCACTATATTAAACAAGCATATGGATGCTTTATAGTCTACTCTGGAATTCAGGGGTACTTTTTATCTTCTGATCAAGTAAAGTTAATCAAGTTCTCACTTTACTCTTTATGGATAATTTCTTTTTTTAACATCTTTACATCTAGTTCAGTGAAGGATTTCTGGGGGTTATCTTATTCTACTCCTGCTATCTTTATTGAGGTAAGAACCTATTTATCTCTGTTCTCTTTAGTGTTTGCGGTACCTATTACTTTAATTCTTATTTCAAACACCGTAAAAAATAATGCAAACATATCTTTAACAGCAATGACCCCATTGATATGTATATTTCTTTGGTTATCACCAGCTTTTTATAATGAAGTTTATTTTTATATGATTCCTTTTTTTCACTCTTTACAGTATATCCTTTTTACATATACTTATACAAAATCTAAAACCAAGAATAAAAAAAGTAAAATATTTCAGTATTGGGGTATTGCTTTTATTGTTGGGGCATTATTTTTTCATTTAATTCCAAGTACTCTTGATAGTAACTTTAATTTTGGCAACGACATATCTCCCAATATTTTTTTAATTTCTTTTATATTTTTTATAAACATCCATCACTATTTTATTGACAATTGTTTATGGAGACGAGAAAACGAAAAAGTTCGGCAACATATAAAAAGCAGCTAATTCTATAAAAAGTTTAAAATTGAGCTAAAACATGGTAAAGAAAATAGAAAAGAGTAATCAGGATATTTTTCAATGGATCGGTGTTAGCACTCGAGGAAAGCGTTTAGAAGGCGAACTGACCGGCTCAAGTGTTGCTTTAGTTAAAGCACAACTGCGTAAACAAGGTATTACCCCTTCTAAGGTTAAGCGAAAAGCTAAACCATTGTTTGGTTTAGCTAGCAATCAAAAAATAACCCCAAAAGATATTGCGTTGGTGACTCGGCAAATTGCCACCATGCTAATGGCGGGTGTACCGCTAATTCAGTCAATCGAAATGATTGGCTCAGGCTCACCCAATAAAAGTGTAAGTAAACTGATGGAAAGCATTGCTGATGAGGTAAAGGCTGGCCAACCGTTATCGCAAGCCCTGCGACGTCACCCCCGTTATTTCGATGATTTATATTGTGATTTAGTGGCATCGGGTGAACAATCTGGTGCTTTAGATAAAATATTCGACCGCGTGGCCATTTATAAAGAGAAGTCTGAAGCGCTTAAATCAAAGATTAAAAAAGCAATGTTTTACCCTATTGCGGTATTAGTTGTTGCGCTTATTGTTACCTCAATATTGCTAATATTTGTAGTACCGCAGTTTCAAAGTATTTTTGATGGCTTTGGCGCTGAGCTCCCTGCTTTTACCCTATTTGTAATTGGTATATCGGAGTTTATGCAGGAATATTGGTGGATGATACTAATAGCAATTGCTGCGTTTGGCTGGGCGTTTAAAGAGGCGCATCTCAAAAGTTTAAAGTTACGTGATGCTACCGACCGAGCTATTTTAAAACTGCCAATTATTGGCATGATTTTAAATAAAGCTGCTGTTGCCCGTTATGCCCGTACGCTCTCTACCACTTTTGCTGCTGGTGTACCGCTAGTTGATGCGCTGGATTCTGCTGCAGGTGCCTCAGGTAATGCGGTTTATCGTTATGCAATTTTAGATATTAAAGCCGAAGTTAGCTCGGGTAACCAAATGAACTGGGCGATGCGTAACTCCAAAATATTCCCCGATATGGTAATACAAATGGTCGCGATTGGTGAAGAGTCAGGGTCCTTAGATGGCATGCTTGAAAAGGTAGCTAACATTTACGAGCAAGAAGTTGATGATGCGGTAGATGGGCTCTCAAGTTTGCTAGAACCATTAATTATGGCAGTACTCGGCGTATTGGTTGGTGGTTTAATTATTGCCATGTACTTGCCTATATTCCAACTTGGTGCAGTTGTTTAGGTTTTTTAAACTCATTATTTAATTATTTGGTCGTTATATGCAAAGTATTATAGAAGTAATGCAAAGCCAATTATGGTTTTATTTAACCACTATTGGCTTGGTGAGTTTATGTGTTGGTAGCTTTTTAAATGTAGTTATTTACCGCTTGCCACTAATGATGCAACGCGAATGGCAAAGCGAATGCCGTTTGCTGCTAGAAAGCGAGCTGAAAAGTAATAAAGCAAACACTAACGAGCCTTTTAGTTCAGATTTAAACTCAACTTTTAATTTAGTAAAGCCTAACTCTACCTGCCCTAAATGTAAAACCGCAATTAAAGCATGGCAAAATATTCCTGTTATTAGCTGGTTATTTTTAAAAGGTAAATGCGCCAATTGTAGTAACCCTATATCGGCTCGCTATCCTATTGTAGAGGCAATAACTGCACTATTGAGCTTAATTGTTGCGTATAAGTTGGGGGCTACTGAGCAGGCTTTACTTTATATAGCAATTACTTGGGCTTTAGTAGCGCTTACCTTTATTGATATTGACCATATGCTACTGCCCGACCAAATTACCCTACCGCTTGTATGGCTGGCGCTTATTGCAGCAGTACTTGGCTACACCGTTACCCCAGCTGATGCCATTATTGGGGCTGCTTACGGCTATTTAAGTTTGTGGAGCGTATTTTGGTTATTTAAATTACTAACCGGTAAAGAAGGCATGGGCTATGGCGATTTTAAATTACTTGCAGTATTTGGTGCTTTGCTTGGCTGGCAATCGTTATTGACTATTATTTTGCTCTCGAGCGTAGTGGGCGCAATTATTGGTATTGCGCTATTAACTGTTCAAGGTAAAGACAAAGCCACGCCTATTCCGTTTGGCCCCTACCTTGCTATTGCAGGCTGGATCACCATGTTATGGGGCGAGCAACTGCAAGCTAACTACTTTAGTTTAATTGGTTACTAATATGAGCGAACAAGCTGTTAAAGTAACAAACATAAATAATTGGGTACTGGGTTTAACTGGTGGTATAGGCTGTGGTAAAACGGCTGTAAGTAACATGCTTGAAGCGCTGGGTATTTGCGTTGTTGATGCCGACATTATTGCGCGCCAAGTAGTTGAGCCAGGCAGCGAAGGGCTAAAGGCAATTGTTGCACACTTTGGTGCTGATATACTCTTAGCCGACGGCAATTTAAACCGCAGTGCTTTACGCGAGCTAGTTTTTAGCAATAATGAGCATAAAAACTGGTTAAATACGCTATTACATCCACTTATTCGCCAGCAAATTATTACCGATTTAAATAATGCCACCAGCCCTTATGTGGTACTTGTTGCCCCGCTACTTTTTGAAAACGGCCTAGATAAATACTGTAACTGCACTTTACTTATAGACGTGCCAAAAAACGTGCAAATAGAGCGCACGGTTAAACGTGATAACATAAGCTTAGAGCAAGTAAATAGTATTATTGCCGCGCAAATGTCGCGAGAACAAAAACAACAACAAGCAGATGATATTTTAAATAACGATCGTAGCTTAGCTTTGGTTAAGCACGACTTAATAGCTTTGCATAAAGGCTATTTAAAACTGGCGTTAAAATAGCCATAAATTATAAAAACAGCTATTTAAATTGCTAAAATTAGCCTAGATTGTGATGGGCAATGTAATCCCTGCTTTTTTCTGATAAATTGCTAACTATTGAAGGATTTAACCAGGTGCGCAATGAATATTAACTCACCGTTATTAAGAAAATTTATTACCCTTGGCCGTGTTGATGCCGATATAGTAAAAACTAAACAGCAAGAGTTTGCCTCTACTGCTGAGCTTATTGCTAAATGCGGAAAAATTGACAGTAAAGATTTAGCGGCGCAATGCATTGATTTATTTAGGGTGCCTTTTTTTGATTTAAAAGACTTTAATACTGCACTTATTTCTCCTGAGTTAATAAAAGAAAAACTGATCCGTAAGCATCATATTCTGCCTTTGGTACAAAAAGGCAGAAAAGTGTATATTGCCGCCTCTGATCCTACCGATTACGGCGCATTTGAAAACTTTGAATTTAGTACTGGTTTGTCTTGCGAAGTGGTAGTGGTTGACTACATTCAACTCGATAAAAAAATAGAACAATTGCTTGATGCCACTGGCAGCTTAAATTTAAGTGATGACGAATTTAAAGAGTTTGCCGAACTAGACGCCGATATACAAAAAGACACCCCTAAAGACGATGATAAAGACGATGCACCAATCATTGTTTACATCAATAAAATATTAATGGATGCGATTAAAAAAGGTGCGTCTGATTTACACTTTGAACCCTACGAGCACAAATACCGAATTCGTTTTAGAATTGACGGCATTTTGCACGAAGTAGCCAGCCCACCAAACAGTTTAGCTACTAAGCTTTCGGCGCGTATTAAAGTAATGTCGCGCCTTGATATTGCCGAAAAACGTAAACCACAAGATGGCCGCATAAAGCTAAAAATAACCGAGCGTAAAAGTATCGACTTTCGGGTAAGCACCATGCCTACCTTATGGGGCGAAAAAATTGTAATGCGTATTCTTGATTCATCTAGCGCCATGCTTGGCATTGATGTATTAGGTTACGAACCCGAGCAAAAAAAGCTGTATATGGATGCGCTTGAGCAACCACAAGGGATGATATTAGTAACTGGGCCTACAGGCTCGGGTAAAACGGTATCGCTTTACACCGGCTTAAATATATTAAACCAGCCTGAGCGTAATATTAGTACCGCCGAAGATCCGGTAGAAATTAACCTCGAAGGGGTTAACCAAGTACAAATTAATATTAAAGCCGATATGACCTTTGCCAACGCACTACGGGCATTTTTACGCCAAGATCCCGATGTAGTAATGGTAGGTGAAATACGTGACCTAGAAACCGCTGAAATATCAATTAAAGCGGCGCAAACAGGTCACTTAGTGCTTTCGACCTTGCATACTAACTCAGCGCCCGAAACCATTACCCGCTTATTAAACATGGGCGTACCTGCATATAACGTAGCAAGTTCTATTAGCTTAATTATAGCTCAGCGCCTAGCGCGCCGCTTATGCCCTAAATGTAAAACACCTGAAAATTTACCTAGTGAAGAACTGCTACGCCAAGGTTTTAGCCAGCAGCAAATTAGTGAAATGACCTTGTATGCTCCTAAAGGTTGCGAAAACTGTACCGATGGCTATAAAGGCCGTGTAGGTATTTACGAAGTAATGAAAATTACCCCAGAAATAGCACAAATTATAATGCGCGGTGGTAACTCACTAGAAATAGCTGAAGTGTCACTTAAAGCCGGATTTAATAACCTGCGTTTATCGGGCATTCGTAAAGCCGCCGACGGCATGACCTCGCTAGCTGAGATTAATCGGGTAACGAGTTTTTAATATCAGGTATCAGGTATCAGGTATCAGGTATCAGGTATCAGGTATCAGGTATCAGGTATCAGAAAAATGATACGACTCGATAAAAGCCAATACAATACTAAAAGCATTTAAACTGACTTAGAGTTTGGCTATTAGACAGCACCATTTAAAACAAGATTGAGAGATTACTATGCCAACTATTGTTAACTGCCCAACCTGTAAAAGTAAGGTTGAATGGTCAGAGCAAAGCCCACACCGCCCGTTTTGTTCAAAACGTTGTCAGCTTATTGATTTAGGCGAATGGTCGTTTGAAAATAACAGAATTTCAGCCCCTATCACTTCAGCTGAAGATTTTAGCCAAGACATGATTGAAGACATAGAAGCCATGATGGCAAAAAATGAAGATGACTTTTTTAAGTAATAAATAGGTTTAGAGAGCAGCAAAGTATATAAGCCAAGCACCGTGCTTGGCTTTTACTTTTGTCTGGAGTTTGCAGGCGGGAGTTTACCTCGCGCAATAGTTTTAGAGTTTAACTAGGCGGCATAAAGCCCCGCCTACAATAAACCCCCAACCCGTAGGCGGGAGTTTACCTCGCGCAATAGTTTTTAAGTTTTAACCAGCGCGGCATAAAGCCCCGCCTACGAGTAATTTAAACACAGAGCTTGGCTCTAGCTAAAACCAGCCCTTTTCACAAAGAGAAGACAATGAGAGTAAATGAGAAGCCACTTAAGCAACTAATTTATTTTTTACTCCTCTAAAGCGCAGCGGCTCTTAACCTCTTTGTGAATATATCTTTAGCACTACGTGCGCGCAGCGCGGTGGCAAGCCCTCGCCTACGGGTAATTTAAACACCGACTATTTTGAATGCTTTTTCTTACCCATGCGCTTTTGCATTTTTGCAAACTTTTCTTGCTGCTCTGCATTTAGAACTTGCCACACTTGGTGCTGAGTTTTTAATTTAATTAAACCCATTTCTTCACCTTTTTCGTGGCGTTGAGCTAGTAGCTCTTTTGCTGCATTTTCGTCAAATGTTGCTGCCGATAATAAGCTTTCCATTTTAGCTTTGTGAGCGGTGCGCTGTGCTTTGCGCGCTTCTTTGTCGGTGCCTTTAAGTGCTTGCATTTGCGTTTTTTGTGCTGCAAATATAGCTTCTAATTTAGTTTGCTGCTCTTGTGTTAAATCGAGTTTATCAGCGCCGCGCTCCGATAGTAAAAAGTGCGCTTGTGAGTGGCGACCTTGCTTATGCATATCGCCTTTGGCCATAACACTGGTTGCACCGAAAGTAGCGGTTGCTAAGCCACAAATAAGTACTAGTTTTGAAAGTGTATTTACTTTAGTCATAATCATTACCTTTACTATTGGATTGGTTGTTTTAATCTGTTGAGGTAACTATACCCGCTGCAATGCAAAGTAACGCAAAGCAGTGTAAAGGTTATGTAAAGATTCACTTTTGTACTATTTAGCAGGTAAAATCAGTACATACGGCACAACCCAAGGGTTTGAAAATGAAACTATTAATGATTGATGACGACACAGGTTTGTGTGAGCTATTAAGCGAGTATTTAACCGCGCAAGGGTTTAGTGTGCAAAGCGTACACGACGGCGAGCAAGGCCTAAAGCTAGCGCAAGCGAACGACTACGCACTAATACTACTTGATGTAATGCTGCCTACCCTTGATGGTTTTGAAGTACTTAAACAACTTAGGCAAACCAAGCTTACGCCGGTAATTATGCTTACCGCCAAAGGCGAAGATTTTGATCGTATTTTTGGCCTTGAACTTGGCGCAGACGATTACATACCTAAACCTTTTAATCACCGTGAGTTACTTGCCCGAGTTAAAGCAATTACGCGCCGTATTGAACATATAACCACCATGAATGCCACTAGCAATAATAAATTAGTGGTTAACGGGGTTACTATTAATTTAGCCGCCCGTGAAGCCTTAATTAAACAAACAACCTTAACCCTTACTGGCACCGAATACGAAATACTCGCACTCCTAGCCAAGCGCGCTGGTGAAGTAGTTAGTAAAGAGCAAATAAGTGAAGATGTACTTGGCAGGCGCTTAGCCTCGTTTGATCGCTCTATTGATATGCACGTTAGCAACATTCGTAAAAAAATAGCTGAACACTTACCTAACGAGCTAATTAAAACCATTAGAGGGACGGGCTATGTCTTTATTCAAGGCAAATAAATTGGCAAGTTTTAGCTGGCTTAAACATCCTCGGCACTATTTGTTTTTTAAAATTTTCACTTGGTTTTGGTTAACTATTATTGGCACAGGTGCGGCACTTATATTTTTAAGTAGTGTTACAACTATTAACTCTGTTAGTTATAACCCTTTGCATGGCCCAATGGAAAAAAACTTAGCTTATACCGCTAAAAACATTGAGCGCTCTACCATAAAGCACAAGCGTTCGCTTAACGATACGCTAAAGCACCCTCGCCGTACTAATGGTAAGCTTTTATATTTAAATGCAGAGCAGCTAGAAGATTCGCTAACAAATAAAAGCATACCCGCCGATGTTGATTTAAGCTTGCTTAACTTTACTAAGAGCATGCCGCCGCAAGTTATTTATACCGAAAAATACCAAGCAATTGGGCCAATAAAAATTAGAGTACCTGAAGGTGATTTTTATTTATATGAAATAGATATTTACAACCATACGCCGCTATATCTGCGGTTAAAGTTAATGCCGGGTTGGATAAAAATATCAATTGCTATTATTGCCTCACTTATTTTAAGTTTTTTATTTAGCCGTAACTTAATTGCCCCTATTAATAGCTTAAAAAAAGCCGCTATAAAACTCTCTGCCGGCGATTTAACAGCCCGGGCTGCTATATCCGCTAATCGTAAAGATGAGCTGGGTATATTAGGTCGCGACTTTAACCGTATGGCCGACCAATTAGCCCAATTAATTAGCGCACAAAAGCGCCTACTAGCTGATATATCGCACGAGCTACGTTCGCCGCTTACTCGCTTAAAAATGGCGACAGGCCTTGCGCAAATGCAGGCTAACGAAGCCAGCCAATCGTATTTACTTCGCATAGAAAAAGAAGCCAACCAGCTTGATAAAATGATTGCCGATGTATTGCAAGTGTCGCGCTTAGAGGCAAATAGCCAAGCGTTATCGCTACACAAACAGTCACTGCAAGATATTGTTGATCATGTACTTAACGATGCCACCTTTGAAGCAAAACAGCACAACAAGCAACTGCAAGTAAGTGGCTCGGCGGCGGTAACACTAAATTGCGATGAAGCGCTAATTGCCAGCGCACTGGAAAACTTACTGCGCAACGCTATTAAGTATGCACAGCACACTATTAGCCTTACCCTAAAGCACGGTGATGCCATTTATATTGAAATATGTGATGATGGCCCAGGTGTACCAAACAACCAGCTTAGTAAGCTATGTGAGCCGTTTTTTAGGCAGTCAGATGCGCGTGACCGAGTGAGTGGTGGCACGGGTTTAGGCTTAGCGATTGCCAAAAATGCGATTATTGCTCATGGCGGCAGCTTGGTTTTATCAAATAAACCACAAGGTGGCCTGTGCGCCATGGTTACTTTGCCAATAATAAAAGAGTAGAGAATGTTTTACAGTAGTGAAAACGAGCTTGTTAATAATCAACCCAGTATTAATGATTTTTATAACAACACCCTAGTTAAAGCCTATTTAAATACCCCTGCCGGGCAGTTATTTTACGCCTATGCAAAACCTGAGCATGCGCATACCGCGATTGTTATTAGCTCAGGGCGCATTGAAGGGCTTGATAAATACAAAGAGCTATTGTGGGAGCTGTACAGTAATAATTTTGCCGTGTTTATTGTTGATCATCAAGGCCAAGGTCGCTCTTACCGACAGTTAGCCAATAAGCATAAAGGCTATGTAAAATGCTTTACTGATTATCGCCACGACCTGCATTTATTTAATCAACAAATTGTTGATAACCACTGGCAAGGCAAAAAAATACTGCTTGGCCACTCAATGGGCGGCGCAATTGCCTTTGACTATTTAGCTCATTTTGAAAATAACTTTAGTGGGTTGTTTTTATCGGCACCCATGTTTGATATTCACACTAAAACCCCCCCAAAACCGTTGGCAAAACTAATTGCTAACGCAGCTGTTTTTTTCGGTTTTTCACAAAGTTATGCCCTAGGGCAAAACGATTACAGCCCAGAAGAGTTTGCTTTAAACTCATTAACTAGCAGCCAAGTGCGTTATAAAAACTTTAGGCAAACTTATCAAGACCCACTACTGCAACTTGGTGGCGTAACCTATGGTTGGCTACAAGCCGCATTTACCTTTATTGCATCGGTTGATAAGTTAAGCATTAATATTCCGCTGTTTATTGCCAGCGCAGAGCGCGACGAAGTAGTAGATAACGCCGCGCAATATAAATTAGCAAACCGACATAACCAGGCAATAATAAAGAGCTTTGCCGGTGCTAAGCACGAACTATTATTTGAGCGTGATGAAATACGCCAGCCATTGCTAACAAGTTTGTACCAGTTTTGTGAATAGGTGTGGAAGAGCAGGTTTTAGGTATTAGGCGTCAGGTTTTAGGTAGAAAAAAACCAAGCTCGGTGTTTGGGTTAACCATAGGCGGGGCTTTATGCCGCGCTTGTTAAGCTTTTAAAACCCTGCGCGAGGTAAACTAAACTCACGCCTATGGCAAAGGTTTAGGTTTTAGGTATTAGGCGTCAGGTTTCAGGTAGAAAAAAACCAAGCTCGGTGTTTGGGTTAACCATAGGCGGGGCTTTATGCCGCGCTTGTTAAGCTTTTAAAACCCTGCGCGAGGTAAACTAACGTCTACGGCAAAGGTTTAGATTTGAGGTATTAGACGTCAGGTTTCAGGTAGAGAAAAAACCAAGCTCGGTGTTTAGGTTAACCTAGGAGGCGCTTTATGCCGCGCTTGTTAAATTTTTAAAACCCTGCGCGAGGTAAACTAAACTCACGCCTACGGCAAAGGTTTAGGTTTTAGGTATTAGGCGTCAGGTTTTAGGTAGAAAAAACCAAGCTCGATGTTTAGGTTAACCTAGGAGGCGCTTTATGCCGCGCTTGTTAAGCTTTTAAAACCCTGCGCGAGGTAAACTAACGTCTACGGCAAAGGTATCAGGTTAAATCCGGTGTTTGCTTGGTTTTAACCTGAGATACCAGTTTTGCTTACGATTCAGTTACTGCCGCGCCCTCAGTGTCACTCAGTTCCACGGAAGACAAAGGATCTAGGTGAATTAGAATATCAACTTCTGACTCAAATTCTTTAGTGATCATTGCCTCTACTTCATCGGCTACGTTGTGCGCGCGAATTAAGCTTAGGTGATCATCTAGCTCTAAATGTAATTGAATAAACTTAACTTTCCCACCTTGACGAGTACGCACACCATGTACACCGCGCACATCGATATGGCTTTTCGAAACATCTAAAATACGTTGTTTTTCTTCGTCTGGCAGCTCTTTGTCCATTAAGTGATCTGCGCTATCTCGGGCTATATCCCAGCTGTTATAAAGTAGGTAACCGGCAACGCCAACTGCAAAAATAGGGTCCGCGTACAACACCCCATAATACGAGAGTAAAATAGCCAGTAGTACCGCAGCATTTAAAATCAAGTCACCTTTGTAATGGACTGAGTCGGCCTTTATTGCAATAGATTCGGTATGTTTAACTACTTTATTTTGTACAAATACAATCACTAACGTACAGGCAATAGCAAAAATACTTACCCATACACCTAATAATGAATGAGTGAGCTCTAAAGGATTAAACAAGCGTTCTATACTATGAAACGCTAACAAACAGCCTGAACCTGCAATAAATGCGGCCTGCCCTAGCCCAGCGAGCGCTTCGGCTTTGCCGTGACCAAAACGGTGGTCGTCATCGGCGGGGCGCAGCGCATAACCTAATACTAAAAAACTCATAGCTGTGGCAGTAATATCCATGAGTGAATCGGTTAATGAGCCCAGCATTGACGCTGAACCCGAGGCAAGCCATGCCCAGGTTTTAGCTACAATCATTAAGCTCACCATGACCATAGTGACTAAACTAGAGGTTTTTACCCAAAATTCGTAACTGCGATTATGCACGTATTTATCCGTTAATATGTGTATTGAATAAAGTGAGTATATCAGTTTTTTACACGCTTTCGTGTATACTGCAAATCGTTAAATTACTGACTATTTTATAAGGCTCGTTATGCTGGATATTGTTTTATACCAACCTGAAATCCCACCGAATACGGGTAATATTATTCGCTTATGTGCAAATACAGGCTATTCACTACATTTAATTGAGCCACTTGGCTTTGCATGGGATGACAAACGAATAAAACGTGCCGGCCTTGATTATCATGAATTTAGCCATGTACAGCGCCATGCTTCGTTTGAAGCTTACCTAGAAGCATGCAAGCCTAAAAAAATATACGCTTGCACCACTAAAGGCAGCCAATTTCATCATCAGGCACAATACGAGGCCGGCGACTGTTTAGTATTTGGCCCTGAAACACGCGGCCTTCCAGATGAGCTAATTCAATCGCTTCCAAATGAGCAACGGGTACGTATTCCAATGCAAGCCAATAGCCGCAGTATGAATTTATCTAACGCGGTTTCGGTGTTTGTGTATGAATCGTGGCGCCAACTTGGGTTTCCGGGCGCAAAGTAAGGAGCTTTAGGCGCAAGGTTTTAGGTAAGTGAATAAACCAAGCGCCTAACTTGTAGGGGGAGCTTACCTCGCGCAGGTTTAAAGATTAACCTGCGCGACATTAAGCCCGTCTGTGGTTTAACCCACACACCGAGCTTGGCTAATGTCTATCTAAAACCTGATACCTAAAACCTGACACCTAAAACCTAGTTTTATGAAAGCTGCCCTTTTATTCTGAGCGCTGCTCTCGGCCTAATAAAGCCATAGCCGCTTCTTTCATGTCTTTATTTTCGTATAGCACTTTATAAATTTGCTCGGTGATTGGCATTTCTACACCGCTGCGCTGCGCTAATAAATACACTTCTTTGGTGTTTCTAAAGCCTTCGACCACTTGGCCTATAGACTCTATTGCAGCTTCTACGCTTTCGCCTTTGCCTAACGCTAAACCAAAGCGACGATTACGCGATTGATTATCTGTGCAGGTTAAAATTAAATCGCCAAGGCCTGCCATCCCCATAAAGGTTTCGGGTTTTGCACCCAAAGCACAGCCTAAGCGTGTAAGTTCTGCAAGGCCGCGAGTAATTAGTGCCGTGCGTGCATTAGCGCCAAAACCCACACCGTCGGAAATGCCTGCACCAATAGCAATAACGTTTTTAACCGCACCACCTAGCTGTATGCCAATAAAATCATCATTGTTGTACACTCTAAATGAGCGACCGCAATGCAGTAAATCAGCTAACTGTTGTGCAAACTCTGTAGAGGTGGATGAAACCGAAATAGCAGTAGGTGATCCCATTGCCATTTCTTTAGCAAATGTTGGCCCCGAAAGCACCGCTAATGGAATTGCATCACCAAGCTCTTGTACTGCAACTTCTTGTAATAAGCGTCCGGTATTTGGCTCTAACCCTTTAGTTGCCCACGCAACTTTTGCGCCTTGCTGTAAAGCTGGTTTAATTTGCTTTAAGGTGTCGCCAAATGCATGGCTAGGCACAACCACTAACACTATTTCATTACTTGCAGCAGCACGTTGTAAGTCGGCTTCAAGGGTTAAAGTGTCGGGAAAAGGAATGTCAGGTAAGTAACGTTGATTTTTTCGCTCAGCTGCAAGCGTGGCAACGTCGTCGCTATTGCGCCCCCAAAGTGTCACTTGGTGACCATTTCGGGCTAAGCAAATAGCAAGGGCGGTGCCATAAGACCCCGCCCCTAATACAGTAACAGCTGAAGTTGCTGTACTCATAATTTATGCGTCTACTGATGCCTGCTCAGCTTGCGCTGTGCGTTGTTGCATGTATTGTGCAAATAATGCGTCAAAGTTAACTGGCGCAAGGTTAAGTTGTGGAAAAGTACCACGGTTAACAAGGTTAGAAACTGCTTCACGCGCATATGGAAACAATACGTTAGGGCAAAATGCACCAAGCATATGAGCAAGTTGTGTTTCTTCAACGTCAGCAATAGTAAAAATACCTGCTTGTTGAATTTCACATAAAAAGGCCGTTTCTTCGCCAATAGATGCAGTCACTGTTAGTGCTAAAACCACTTCAAATACACCTTCGTCTAACTTATTAGAGCGAGTGTCTAGGTCTAACTTAACTTCTGGTGTCCATTCTTTTTGAAAAATAGCTGGAGAATTTGGCGTTTCAAACGACACGTCTTTTGTGTAAATACGTTGAATAGTAAATTGTGCGCCAGTTTCTTGTTGTGCTGCTGCGTTTTGCGTTTCTTCGTTCATTGTAATCCTTAACCTGTTCGTTATTATAATTAGTTAAATTTAAGCGTTTAGTGTGGCATTTAGCTTTTTATCAAGTTGACCTTGTGCTTCTATTGCCATCATGTCGTCGCAGCCACCTATATGCTCATCATTAATAAAGATTTGCGGTACCGTGCTTGCGCCGCCTGCTTTGGCGATCATTTCATCGCGCAGCTCAGGCTGTACACCAATATCAAAGTTTGTGTATTGCACACCTTTACTGTCTAAAAGTGCACGAGCACGTTGACAAAAAGGGCAATACGCTTTGGTGTATAAAACAACATTACTCATAATATATCCTCTATCGGACTGCTAATATTTATTAGCGACCGGTTGTAGTTGGTAAGCTCGCAGATTGCCACGCGCCCATACCACCAGATAACACACTTACCTGCTCAAAACCCGCTTTATGCATAGCGGTTGCAGTTCCTGAAGCGGTCATGCCTGTAGTACATACCAATATAATGGGTTTACTCTTATACTTTTCAAGGTTTGAAAAGTCAGATTTTTTCGCATTTTCAGGGCTTAAATGCTGAGCACCGGCAATATGCCCGGTGTTAAACTCTTTTTGCGCACGCATATCAATAACTTGACCGTCTTCACGGTTGATAAGCAGCGTTAACTGCTGAGGGTTTATTTGGCGCACTGCTGAGAGTTTACTTTTGATCCAACCACTAACAATAAGAAACACAATACCCACCCAAGCTGCACTTAAAATTGGGTGATTGGTGATAAATTCAATATATTGATCCATTCGACATCCACTATAAAATTACATCCTAAAACGTGATGTTTTAGCTATTTTTTTCGTTCAATACCAATTGCATTAACTCTATAAGCAAGTATAACAAGAGGTAAGCTACCCACAAACAACATAAAATTTAAACAGGAGTACTCACTTCTGTAAAAATTTTAAACACAATATATACCTAATTTACCTTACTCACATACACAGCGCTTTAATAAAGTTGGTATTATACCAATTGCATTAAATTAATGGGCTATTATAGCGTCAATGAAATGGGTCAATAACAAGTAAAAATGATGATATATAGTTGTTCTATATAAATTATTTTTAACGCAGTTAATGAGCTATTTAATCAGCTAGAATGTGCATGTTTTTAATAAAATTGGTATTAGCTGCGCAAGTATACCCAAATCAGCTAAAAATGCGAGTTAAGGCAAAGCATAATACGCTTTTACGAGGTGTTTTTAGTAAGAACAAAGTAACAGCTTGTTGTTAATTTTTAGTAAGATATTAAAAAGTTTTAATATCTTATTTTGATTGCTGATCCTAGCTATAAAACACGGTATGCTTAGCATCAGCATGTTAGCGGTAATGTTAGCGTGTTTTATCGCAACGTTAACCTTGAGGAGTGACTATGTCAGAGCATAAAAAACCACTGGTATTAATGATTTTAGATGGCTGGGGATACCGCGAAGATGAGCAAAGTAATGCGATTCTGGCTGCAAATACCCCTGTATTAGATGAATTATGGGCCACCCGCCCGCGCACATTAATTTCAGCTTCGGGTTTTGATGTAGGCCTTCCTGATGGTCAAATGGGTAACTCTGAAGTTGGCCACGTTAATTTAGGCGCAGGACGCGTTGTTTATCAAGACTTTACTCGTATAACAAAAGCGATAAACGATGGCGAGTTTGACTCCACTCCTGCACTAGTCGATAACATAGATAAAGCCGTAAATGCAGATAAAGCCGTGCACATTATGGGATTATTAAGCCCAGGCGGCGTACATAGCCACGAAGATCATATTGTGGCAAGTATTGAACTTGCTGCAAAACGCGGTGCAAAAGAGGTGTACTTTCATGGCTTTTTAGATGGCCGCGACACTCCTCCACGCAGTGCTAAAGCTTCTATTGAGCGCATTGAAGCGGTATTTGCAAAGCTACAATGTGGCCGCTTAGCATCGCTAATAGGCCGTTATTACGCAATGGACAGAGACAACCGCTGGAACCGCGTAGAAAAAGCCTATAACTTACTTACGTTAGCACAAGGCGACTTTAGCTACCCGACTGGCGTGAGCGCACTTGAAGCAGCTTATGAGCGCGACGAAAACGACGAGTTTGTAGCCGCAAGCACCATTACTCCTGCAGGCGCAGAGCCTGTACAAATTAACGATGGCGACACGGTTATATTTGCTAACTTTAGAGCCGATCGCGCCCGTGAAATTACACGTGCATTTGTTGAGCCTAACTTTGACGGTTTTGCCAAACAAAAATCACCTGCCCTTAGCGCCTTTGTAATGATGACCGAATACGCTGCAGATATAGACGCCCCGGTTGCATTTGGCCCCACGCCACTGGTAAACGTACTTGGCGAATGGTTTGAAAAACACGGTAAAACTCAACTACGTATTTCTGAAACCGAAAAATACGCCCACGTTACGTTTTTCTTTAGTGGTGGCCGCGAAGACGAATTTAACGGTGAAACCCGCGAGCTTATTCCTTCACCACAAGTTGCAACCTACGATTTGCAGCCCGAAATGAACTCAGAAATGCTTACCGACAAACTCGTTGCGGCAATTAAAAGCGGCAAATACGACGCTATTATTTGTAACTACCCTAACGGCGATATGGTGGGTCACTCTGGTGTATTTGCAGCGGCAGTTAAAGCCTGCGAAGCAGTTGATCACTGTATTGGCCGCGTAGTAGCAGCACTTAACGAATATGGCGGTGAAGCGCTTATTACTGCCGACCATGGTAATGCTGAGCAAATGGCCAACCTTAAAACAGGCCAAGCCCATACTGCACATACTAGCGAGCCGGTGCCATTTATTTATGTGGGCCGCGACGCAACACCATCTGAGGGTAAGGCGCTTAGTGATGTAGCGCCTACTATGCTGCACTTAATGGGCATGGAGCAGCCAACTGAAATGACAGGCAAACCTATCATGACGTTGAAATAATCTATGCAAAAATGTATTAATAGCGTTACTAAGCTAATTTTAATACTGACTTTTTTAGCGACTGCAACTGCAGTCGCTAATGAAGATCGTACCAAAAAAGATCTCAGCGAAGTACAAACGGCACTTAAGCAAAGCCAATCTGAATACAACGCGCAACGCAAAAAAGTTGCCACGCTACAAAAAAACCTACAACAGCACGAACTCGAAATAGCTAAAAACGCCAAAGCCCTAAATATGGCTGAGCAGTCGGTTAAAAAAAACGAACAACAGCAACAACTGCAACAGCAAAAAGCCGATCAACTCGAACAACAACATGCACAGTTTCAACACGCATTAGCTGCGCAACTTAAAAGTGCTTATATGGCCGGTGGCGACGATGATTATGCAAAAATGCTGCTCAACCAAGAAGACACGGCTAAATTTGAGCGCACTCTAAGCTATTATAATTATTTAAATAAAGCCCGTATTGAACAACTCGAAGAGCTAAAAGCGCTGCAGTTACAAATAGCGCAAAACCAGGCTGAACTGGCTAAAACAAAGCAAAAACTAGTCAACCTGCATGATGAACAAAAAAGACGCCAAACCGCATTAGTTAACGCCCAAAGTGAACGCCAAGCCAATTTAAAAAATTTACAGGCACAGCTAAACAGCACCAAAAGCTCAATTAACTATTTAAAAGAAAACCAACAAACGCTGATCACAACTATTGAAGAGTTAGAGAAAGAAAAAAATAAAAAAGTTGAATTACTCGGCCTCAATAATAGCAAAGGCAAACTAAACTGGCCAAGCCGAGGTAAGTTAGAGCACACTTTTGGACAACGAAAACACGGTGGTATTGACTGGAAAGGCGTATTAATAGGCGCAAAAGAAGGCAGCAATATTAACAGTGTTCATAACGGCCAAGTGGTATTTGCCGATTGGTTAAAAGGCTACGGCTGGGTAATTGTAGTTGATCATGGTGAGGGGTTTATGAGCCTTTACGGCCATGCACAAACCTTATTAAAAGATGTTGGCGACATGGTAAGAGAAGGCGAAACGGTAGCGCTAGTTGGCCAAAGCGGCGGGCAAGCAAGTTCTGGTCTATACTTTGAAATGCGCCATAAAGGGCGTGCAGTAAATCCTGAAAAATGGTGCAAACGCATTTAGCAAATACCAATCTTATGTAAAACATACCATTGGTATAAATTAACCGCTGCGCCGCATTGGAGCAGCCGATGGACAAAAAAAGCACCTTAGCAAAATGGTTTAAAAATACAGGCTTTACGCTTAGCTTAAGCCTGTATTTACTTGCCCTATTTGTTTTTATTAGCTTTTCAGCTAATGTGTTTTCTAGTTCGATTAAAGAATTAAAAAACCAACAAATAACCGAAATCCTATTTAATATTCATACCTACTACGTTGAAGATCTTGCACTACAAAACACCACACATACTAGCTATAACAACCAACAGTTTGCGCATTTATATGCCCAGCTCGATCCCTATTCTAAATACCTTGATGAACACGAATTAAATACTTTATTTGATAACACTAATGGCCGCTATACCGGTTTAGGTATTGAGGTTAAACAAATAAATAACAGTGTAACCATTGTAAATGTAGTGAATAACTCACCTGCTAAAAGTGCTGGGGTTATGGCCGGTGACATTATCATTAGCGTTAATAATCAAACAACACAAAACAGCACCGTAGAGCATGTTGCTCAACTAATAACAGCAAGCAAACTTAGTAATATTAGTTTAACCATAAAGCGTGATAACCAACCACAACCACTTAATTTTAATGTGAGTCGCCGTAAAATAAAGCTTGAAAGCGTTACTAGTCAGCGCTTAGATTTAGGCAGCGGTTATTTAGCTATAAATAGTTTTTCTAACCACACTTTACATGAAGTGGCTTTGCAAATAGCAGCCATGCAAAATCACTTTGGGCACCCACTTAAAGGCCTAGTTATTGATTTACGTGATAACCCCGGCGGTACACTTAGAAGCGCTGTTGCGGTATCGGATCTGTTTTTACAAAACGGTACTATTGTTACAACCAAAGGGCGCTATAACGAGGCAAATAAAGCTTTTTATGCCAAACACGGAGACATTTTAAAAGGCGCCCCTATTGTCGTGCTAATTAACGAAAACTCGGCATCAGCAGCCGAAATTTTAGCTGCCGCATTAAAAGATAATAACCGCGCCAAGGTTGTTGGCAGCCAATCTTTTGGTAAAGGCTCAGTGCAATCGCTTATTCCACTTGGTGATGGCAGCACTGCATTAAAGCTCACTACAGCTAAGTACTTCACTCCTTTGGGGAAATCAATCGAGGGTGTTGGTATTACGCCCGACGTGGCGATTAATCAAACAACCCTTTCACAAAGTGATAAAGCCGTTATAATCAAAAACCAGCAAGCTAAAAGTAAACAAACACAACTAGCCAGCAAGGTAACTGATTTACAATTAGCTAAAGCTAAACAATTACTTAACCTGCAATAATTTTAGCCTTACTGATGTTGAATTAATAAGCTCTAAAAATAATAAAAACTATAAATTTAAAAAGCGATAAAGATGAAAGTAATTATAGGGCTGATATTGATGCTTGGTTTTGCGTCACTCAATGCTAAAGCCAAGCAAATAGCGATAGTAATAGACGACATAGGCTATCACCAGAGAGATTTAGAACTGTTAACTTTGCCTGGCCAAGTGTCGTATTCAATTTTGCCTCACACTCCTTATGCACAAGCTTTTGCCACTTTAGCCAGTAAAACAAATAAAGAGTTATTACTGCATATTCCCATGCAAGCACTTAACGGCAAGGAGCTTGGCCCTGGCGCACTTACGTTAAATATGAATAAAGAGCAGATACAGCAAATACTTGGCACTGCTTTGGCCAGTTTACCGCAAGTTAAAGGGGTTAATAATCACATGGGATCGGCGCTCACCCAGCAAGGTCAAGCTATGAGGTGGATAATGGAAGTGCTTAAAAAGCGACATTTATACTTTTTAGATAGCCGCACCACTGAATTAAGCCAGGCACAAAATGCCGCTAACTTTTTAGGCGTTGAAAATATTGGCCGTCATATTTTTTTAGATAACATAACCACACCAGAACAATTACAACTGCGCCTAGATGAGCTAAAACAACACGCTACTGAGCATAAGTTTGCCATTGCAATTGCCCACCCCTACCCTGAAACAATCGCATTTTTACGCCACGTTTTACCACAGCTCAGCAAACAAGGTTTTGAATTAGTACCCGTATCTAAGCTGGTAGAGCGTAAATATATACAACTAGCAGAGAAGTACTAAAGAGTAAATTGCAGCGGTTAGTAAAAGCCAGCTCTTTAATAAGCGCGGCATAAAGCCCTGCCTACGCACAACTTAAACACTGACCGTGGCTAATTTCGACCTAGTACCTAATGTAGCTAATCCCTGGATATACCCACGTTATGTCGCAGTATGATTTCAGCGACAAAAAGTAGAAATTTGATAATGCATTAGAATAATATTTATTTATTCATCGCAGCTTTTACATATACGTCGAAGCGGTTTTTTTTCGTTTTAATTTGCATGCTAGGAGTTTTATCGTTTAAAAACGGGGCATAGTCGGGGCGCTTTACTACCACGCGCTTACTGGCAAGTGGGTAGGCAAATTCGAGTAAATCGTCGGCGTCGGTGTCGGCGCCTACTAAGTCTTGAAATACGCGCATTTCTTTTTTAACTAAGGCTGATTTTTCGCGATGCGGAAACATAGGATCTAAGTAAACTACATCTGGCATGCTTTCGCATTGAGCAAGTAAGGTATGGCTTGAGCCAAATATTAGGCTCATGTTTTGCTGCATCCACGGACCAATTTCAATGTCGTTGTATGCGCGCTGCAGACCATCGTATAAAAGTGCTGCAACTACGGGGTGGCGTTCGTGCAATATAACTTTACAACCAAGCGACGCTAATACAAAACCATCACGTCCTAGCCCTGCTGTAGCGTCGAGAACTACCGGAGTAGCCCCTTTATTTAAGCCTACTGCTTTGGCAATTGCTTGGCCTTTACCGCCGCCAAACTTTCGTCTGTGCGCTGCAGCGCCCGTAACAAAGTCAACGCTTATTGCGCCCAGTTTAGGCTCATCGGTTTTATATAAGCTCAGGCCTGTATCATCGTAATGTAGGCTAAAACCACTGCTTTGCTCTGCCCAATGGGCTAAGCCAAAACGTGTTTCTAACTCATTTAAATAAGGACGGCACTCTTTAAAGGCACACTTAATAACCACTCTACACTCCGACGATAAAATACTTTTTTAGTATATCAAGCGCCTTAGTTTAAAGCATTAAATTAGCAATGAAAGGAAAACAATAGTCTTGAATTTGAGAGTAATTAAAGTTCAGATGCTGTAAAAAATAAAGCGGTCAGTTTCATAATGAAAACTGACCGCTATGTATTGGTGAGTAACTAAAAGTATATAGAGTTAACTTTATACTTTAGGCAGCAATACCGCTGTGGCGAAGAAGTGCGTCAACATTTGGCTCGCGGCCACGGAAGTTTTTAAATAATTCCATTGGCTCTTCGCTGCCGCCTTTTTCTAGGATGTGCTGCATAAATGCTCGCCCTGTTTCTGGGTTAAAAATGCCCTCTTCTTCAAATTTAGAATAAGCATCGGCAGAGAGTACTTCTGCCCATTTATACGAGTAATAACCTGCGCTATAACCACCGGCAAAAATATGACTAAAGCCATGCTGAAAGCGGTTAAATTCTGGCGCTTTTATTACCGAGGTGCGACTGCGCACGTCGTTAAGCACAGCTTGAATATTACATGGCTCACCGGCTACGTAGTCGTTATGTATTTTAAAGTCGAATAACGAAAACTCTAACTGACGCAGCATTTGCATGCCCGAGTTATAGTTTTTAGCTGCTAGTAACTTATCTAGTAGTTCTTTAGGTAGTGGCTCGCCGGTTTCGTAATGCCCTGAAATAAAGCTAAGTGCTTGCTCTTCGTAGCACCAGTTTTCTAAAAACTGACTTGGTAGCTCTACCGCATCCCATGCAACGCCGTTAATGCCTGCAACAGGCGCTGCATCTACCTGAGTTAGCATATGATGAATACCATGGCCAAACTCATGGAATAAAGTAGTTACTTCGTTATGAGTAAACAAGGCCGGTTTATCGCCTATTGCCTTGTTAAAGTTACAAACTAAATACGCCACTGGTGTTTGCAATTCGCCGCTAGCGCGTACTTTACGCCCCATACAGTCGTCCATCCATGCGCCACCACGTTTATGATCGCGAGCATATAAGTCGAGATAAAAACGGCCACGTAACGTATTACTGCTGTCGTATATTTCAAAAAAGCGTACATCTTTGTGGTAGCTGTCAAAATCACTGACTTCTTTTACGCTAATGCCAAATAAACGGTTAACTGTTTCAAACAAACCACTTAATACTTTATTAGCTGGAAAATACGGGCGGAGTACTTCGTCTGAAATGGCGTATTTATCTTGCTTAAGCTTTTCGCCGTAATAACCAAAATCCCACGCTGCTAGTTCGGTAATACCGTGTTTTTGCTCTGCGTAGGCTTGTAGCTCTGCAAGTTCTTGCTCTGCTTGTGGTTTTGATTTAGCCGCTAGGTCTTCTAAAAATGAGAATACTTGTGCAGGCGTCTCAGCCATTTTAGTGGCAAGTGACTTTTCAGCGTAGCTATTAAAGCCAAGCAACTGTGCTAGTTCATGACGTAGCGCTAGCTCTTCGCTCATAATTGCTGAGTTATCAAATTCACCCGCATTAGGGCCTTGATCAGACGCACGTGTAGAAAACGCTGTGTATGTTTCTTCGCGTAGTTCGCGATTATCGGCGTAGGTCATAATAGGTAAGTACGATGGAAAATCGAGCGTAAATACCCAGCCGTCTAATTCTTTACTTTTTGCGGTATCGGCAGCTAAAGCCAACGCCGACTCTGGTAAACCAGCCAGTTCACTTTCATCGGTAATGTGTTTATGCCAAGCCAATGTGGCATCCATAACATTATTGCCAAATTTAGAGGCCAGCTCTGATAAACGCGCGCTAATTTCGCCATAACGTTTTTGCTGCGCGGGCTCTAGTGCAATACCCGATAATTTAAAATCGCGTAGTGCATTCGTAATCGACTTTTGCTGAGCGGTAGTGAGGGTTTTAAATTCATCACTGTTATATAACGCGTTGTAAGCTGCAAACAAACCTTGATGCTGCCCTACAAAAGTTGAGTACTCAGAAATAAGTGGTAAACATTGCTCGTATTGCTCACGTAGTTCGTCGTTATTCATTACCGAATTTAAGTGCGATACCGGCGAAAACATCCGTGATAATTTATCATCGGCTTCTTCTAGTGGCAGTACTAAATCGTTCCAAGTGTATGATTTTTTAGCAAGCACATCTTCAATGGCTTGGCGGCACTGCTCAATCCCGTGCTTTAGTGCTGGCACTACGTGCTCTGGCTTTATTTTTGAAAATGGCGGTAAGCCTTCAAGCCCAATTAATGGGTTAGTGTTTGCATTGGTCATATTTATCTCAAATTTGTGCATTATAAGCATTAAAGTTGGGGCAAAGTGACTAAATACAAGAGCATTTAAGCTTATGATGATCGCAATAAGATCTTTTTCGTTTATACAGCGTGTATGGTAATTTTACCTATGCTGATTAAGTGATTTGCCTTGAGCATATGCTATCATCGGCACAATACAGTTAAATAAACTTTGAGGATTAAACATGGCTCAGCATTTTGATTATATTGCAATTGGCGGTGGTAGCGGCGGTATTGCGTCGGCGAACCGTGCGGCAATGCGTGGCGCTAAAGTAGCACTTATTGAAGCAAAACATATGGGTGGCACATGTGTAAACGTAGGGTGTGTGCCTAAAAAAGTAATGTGGCATGGTGCTCAAGTTGCTGAAGCAATTAATTTATATGCGCCTGATTACGGCTTTAATGTTGAAGTAAAAGGTTTTGATTGGGGCAAATTAGTAGAAAGCCGCGAAGCCTACATTGGCCGAATCCATAAAGGTTACGATAATGGCCTTGCAAACAACGGCGTTACCGTAATTAAAGGTTTTGCTAAATTTGTAGATAATAAAACAGTTGAAGTAGATGGTGAGCATTATACTGCTGATCATATTTTAATTGCTGTTGGCGGTCGTCCAAGCATTCCAAACATTGAAGGTGCTGAGCACGGCATTGACTCTAATGGCTTTTTTGAGCTTAAAGAGCAACCTAAACGCGTTGCTGTTATTGGCGCAGGTTACATTGCTGTAGAGCTTGCAGGCGTACTACATAGCTTGGGCACTGACACGCATTTATTTGTGCGTAAACACGCACCACTGCGTAACTTTGACCCATATATAATCGATACGCTAGTTGAAGTAATGGCAAAAGAAGGCCCTACGCTGCATACCGAATCTGTACCACATAAATTGGTTAAAGAAGACGACGGCTCAGTAACCTTGCATTTAGATAATGGTAAAAGCCATAACGTAGACCAAGTAATTTGGGCTATTGGCCGCGAGCCAACCACAAATGCAATTAATATTGCTGCAGCAGGCGTAGAAGTTAACAGCAAAGGTTTTGTTAAAGTAGACGAGTACCAAAATACCACAGCTGAAAACGTATACGCTGTGGGCGACATTATCGAAAACGGCATTGAGCTTACCCCAGTAGCAGTTAAAGCTGGGCGTACTTTATCTGAGCGCTTATTTAATAAAGAACTGCCAGATGATTTAAAAATGGATTACAGCTTAGTTCCTACGGTAGTATTTAGTCACCCACCCATTGGTACTATTGGCTTAACAGAGCAAGAAGCTATATCGCAATATGGTGCAGAAAACGTAAAAGTATACCAATCAGCTTTTGCCGCTATGTATACCGCGGTTACGCAACATCGCCAGCCTTGTAAAATGAAGCTAGTGTGCGCAGGTCCAGATGAAAAAGTGGTCGGCTTGCATGGTATAGGTTTTGCTGTAGACGAAATGATTCAAGGTTTTGCTGTCGCCATGAAAATGGGCGCTACTAAAGCTGACTTTGATGCTGTGGTTGCTATACACCCGACTGGCTCAGAAGAGTTTGTAACGATGCGCTAAGTATCGACTTTAAACTGCAAAAGGCCTTTACTATTTATTTAGTAAGGGCTTTTTTATGCTCAATATATTTACACTTGCAACACACAACAAACCAACCAAACCATTACAAGAAAAACAACATAAAAACACCAATTACACATTTAACCCATTAATTTAACAGCAAAAGTTTTAGACCAATAAATATATAAAAAGTTTCCATAATATTTTGGCTTTCTGTCCTTTTTGTAATTAAAATCTCGCGCATGGTCTCCTATGTGGATTTTTTCATGTTTTTACTACGATCTTTTATTTACTTATTATGCTTAGCTGGTGTTGCCTCATTAATTCAGCTTGAAGGCTTTGAATTACAGCAAAATGCACTTTATAGTGAAGAAACACTCACTGAGCACATGCAAGATATTTTAACTTTTTTAAGTGCTATTTTGTTTTTTTATGCCTCGCGTATTAGCTCGAAACTTAAGGTAGCTTCGGTATTACTTGCAGCTCTAACAGCAATGATGTTTGTAAGAGAATTTGATACATACCTTGATATGTATGTTTTTGATGGCGCCTGGCAAACTATCGTTTATTCAATACTTGCTTGTACATTTGTTTACCTAATAAGAAAAAGAGGGACTATTTTTAGCTCCATCCAAGCCTATACTCAAACACCAAGTTATGGCATTTGCTTATCTGGCTTGGTTACGTTGTTAGCTTTTTCTCGCATTATGGGCAGAGGTGAATTTTGGCACTCTATTATGGGTGAGAGCTACGTGCGTATAGTTAAAAACATTGTAGAAGAAGGGATAGAAACACTTGGTTATACTTTAATTTTAATTTCAGCTATTGAGCTTGTACTTTTGTGTCGTAAGCAGCTTAATAAACAGCATCACCATGTTGGCAATGGAGTAACTGACTAACTCAACTTAATTTTTTTGAGGTTAAGTTTGCTAATTGGTTTCATAAATCAATATACTAAGCTTGTTTGCAATTACTCGTATTTTGGAATTTATGATCAAAGATATACTACTACATCCAGTTCTTATCTCAGTGGTGGTGCTCACTATCGCATTTAGTTTAAAAGTACTTGTTGATAAGTTGGCGCGATATAGAGCAGAAAAAAAAGAAAAAGATACTCGCTACATTGCACACAATATTAAGCACTTTATTAACTTTACTATGGTTTTGTTACTGCTGTTTATATGGTCGACTGAGATTCAAAACTTTGCACTGTCTATAGCCGCTTTTGCCGTTGCTATTGTGCTTGCCACTAGAGAGTTTATTCAGTGTGTAATTGGCTTTTTTTACTTAGTAACAACCCGCCCATTTAGAATTGGCGACTGGGTACAAGTTGGTGAATATTATGGTGAAGTAGCAGAGACTAACTGGATTAAAACCACCTTACATGAAATTGATATGAGAACTTATCAATTCTCCAGAAAAACAATATATATCCCTAATAACAAATTAATTACCAGCCCAATAAAAAACTTAAACTTTATTAAACGCTTCGCTACTCATCATTTTAATATTGTGCGCAAAGACAGCTTTAATCCGTACCCTATTTACGAAACTCTAAGTAATAAAGCCAAGCATTACTGCGAAGAGTTTGAAGAAGTAGCAAGTAGATATAACTCTATTATTGAAAGAAAGTTAGATGCAAAGATTTCAGGCCCAGAACCCGAAATTCACTTTGGTACTACTGAGTTAGGAGAGTTTAGAGCAAGCTTCACCCTATTTTGCCCAACCGATAAAGCTCTTGAAATTGAGCATAAGTTAACTGAGTGCTTTATGGAGCTGTGGTATAGCGAAGCAACTAAAAGTGATGTTAAGGATTAAATCTATTACTCGATTAGCAAAAAGGCGCACTTATTAAAGTGACTTTTTATCGAAGAAACCCTGTGTTCTGAGAAGTGATGTCGCAGGGCAGTTCACTTAGATGAAAGAGAATAATTTAAACTTTATTATTTTAAATATAACAATTGCTCTACCGCGAAGTAATAAGGCTGCAGTAGAGCAATTATTCACGCTTACAAAATAAAGGTAGCCACCTTATCGCTCAAATCAGCAGCGCGATCTTTAAGTACTTTTGCCTGGCTTAAATGGGTCAAAGCCGACTCAGTGATCTCATCTGTAACATCTTTTATAGCAACCGTATTTTGCGTTATTTCATTTGTTACTTGTGTTTGCTCTTCGGCTGCTATGGCTATTTGTCCTGCCATATCAGAAATTATATTAACCGCTTGAGTAATTTCTTCGAGGGCTTTTGCTGCAGCATTAACGTCATCAACACTATTATTAGCTAACCCTTTACTACTATCCATTAAACTAACGGCCTGCTTAGTCGTGTTTTGTAAAGTTTCGATAGTAGTATAAATTTCTGCAGTAGATTCTTGAGTTCGGCGAGATAAAACGCGTACTTCATCGGCAACAACCGCAAAGCCGCGACCGTGCTCACCGGCACGAGCAGCTTCAATGGCCGCATTGAGTGCTAATAAATTAGTTTGCTCAGCAACCTCTTGAATTGTAGTTAAAATACTAGAAATAGCTTGTGCATGCAGGCTTAGCTCTCCCATAACCACAGTGGTTTCATCAATCTCAGATGCTAATGAATTAATAGTGCTACGAGTTTTATCGACCAAGCCTTTGCCCTGTGCACTGCTTTGGGCTGATTGCTGTGATGCTGCTGCTGTGCTTTCTGCATTGGCTGCAATTTCATGTGTTGCACTAGACATTTCTGTTACAGCAGTAGCAACCATCGCTACTTCTTGTTGTTGACGTTGTAACTCTTCAACGCTCGTTTGATTGGTACACAAACTTCTCTCTGCATCTAAATCAAGCTCAGTTGCAAGCTGGCGAATATGGCTAATAAGCTCATGCTGACTACTCACAAAGCGATTAAAGCTATCAGCTAACACACCTACTTCATCTTGGCTATCGACCTCTATACGCTGCGTTAAATCGCCATTACCGTCTGCAATCCGTGATAATGCCTGAGATACTCGAGCTAATGGTCCGAGTAATAAACTTAACAACCATGAAATAGCCAAAACACTCACTATTAAAGCTAAAGCTGCTAACCCTAACTGAGTTAACATTAAGTTTGTTAATGGTGCTTCCAGTGTTTTTTTATCCAGTACAAAAGCTAACTGCCAATCAGTATTAGGAATATCTACGCCCCAAAGTAATTTATCTCGGCCTTCAGTTTTAAAATAAGCAGGAGTAAGCTCCCCACTTTGAATACTCGATTGCACCAGCTTAGTATTTAACTGATCATCAATATTACTGATTTGACCCATAACTTTACTTGCGTCTTTATAGGCAATCACTGTACCGTCATTATGCATCATGATTGCATACCCATTGGCTGGCAACGCCATGTTATTGACATTTTCAACTAAACTAGCAATAGATACATCACCACCAACCACACCATTTCGAGCCGGTTGGGCTATACTAACTACGGGTAAATTAGAAGTAACGTCTAAATAAGGCTTGGTAATAATAGTTTTACCTGCTTGTTGGGCGTATTGATACCAAGGCCTAGTTAAGGGGTTGTAATCGGTGTTATCGATACTTGGATCAGAGTCGAACATTTTACCATCGCTGTTACCAAAATAAGTCGACTGAAAATCCCCAGAAGCTTGTGCTTGCTGTAACGCGTTGAGCATATCCCCCTCTAACTTTGTCGCCACCGAGCTAATAATTCGCAGGCGATCAGCAAGCCATTGCTCAATCTGTGCTGCCTGTTGCTCACCAGATTGACTAACCTGATCAACACTACTTTGTAATAACAAGGCTTTTTGAGTGGAATAACTACGCCATGATAGCAACGCTACCACAATGACGAGTGCGAGAATAACCGATAACAATATCTTTTTCTTTAGTGAATATGAGTGCATATTGGGTACTAATACAGCTTAAAATTAAATTAGATGATGGGTGTAAACACAGCTAACTAACAGCTGAATTTAGAATATGGGTTAAACTGAAAGGCCAGTCTAAACCTGCAAATATTTTCGCATACACAGGGAGGAAACAAAATAAAAACTAACCTCTAGCAGCCTAAATCAGACTTATTCACTAGTATATAATGTTAACGTTTTAACTCAAATAAACCCCATGTAAATAGTAACAATCAAATGAGTGCGGTTGGTTTATTTTACGTTAAATATATATTTAACGTATTGACTCTAAATAAGACCTAGCTTAAATGGTATGCGCTAACTTCATCGATTGTGAATAGAAAAAATAAAATTTTAAGTAAATATCGTGAAACAAACGAAAAAACCCCGCATTTTATATACGGGGCTTTTTTTTGTTAGCTAAATGGTTAGGTTTACACCATTGCAGCTTGTAGTTTTTTCATCGCTGTTTTTTCTAGCTGGCGAACACGCTCAGCCGATACACTGTATTTTTCGGCAAGCTCTTGTAGCGTTGCTTTATCGTCGGTTAACCAACGTGCGCTTACAATGTCTTGCGAGCGTTCGTCTAGCGTTTTAAGAGCGCTAAACAAACGAGTATGTGATTGTTCTTGCCATTGTTGCTGCTCAATATCATCAGCTAAATCAGCAGTGCCATCAGTTAAATACTGTACTGGTGAATAGGTGCTGCTTGGTGCGCTGTCGTCGTCATCACCTGTAAGGTCAAAGCCCATGTCTTGGCCGCTCATGCGCGATTCCATTTCACGTACTTCTTTTTCACTCACACCTAGCTCGCTAGCTACTGTGCTAACTTCTGCTTGGTTAAACCAGCCTAAACGTTTTTTATTTTTACGAAGGTTAAAAAACAATTTACGTTGCGCTTTAGTGGTAGCAACTTTTACGATGCGCCAGTTTTTAAGTACAAACTCATGAATTTCTGCTTTAATCCAATGCACTGCAAACGATACTAAACGCACACCCACTTCTGGGTTAAAACGCTTTACCGCTTTCATCAGGCCAATATTACCTTCTTGGATTAAATCTGCTTGTGGCAAGCCATAACCCGAGTAGCCTTTTGCAATATGCGCTACAAAGCGTAAGTGCGACATAATGAGTTGCTTTGCAGCACTAAGATCACCTTCTTCCTGAAGACGTGTTGCCAGCTCTTGTTCTTGCTCTACTTTAAGCATAGGAATAGTGCTTACCGCTTGAAGGTAACCGTCCATGCTTGCGCTTTGCTGTCCAACTGTAAGTGCCATTGCGTATAAATCTTTACTCATTTTTCACCTCGGTGATAAACATTTGAAACCATCTTAGCACTCTTTACCTAAGAGTGCTAACCCCAATTTAAAACTTTTCTTAAGTATAAATCAAGTGGTTTTTTGTATTTTTTAAGTCTACGCTAAGCGACTGAATAAGTGATGAATTAAGCCCTGCTATAGCTTTAAAGTACTTTTGTGAACTACCCATCGACGCCACTCCGTGTCGATCAATGGGCTTCTACAGCCTTGACTTAGAGACTAGGCTGCTTCTT